>JAQVQL010000055.1 GCA_028701595.1 Herbinix sp. | reverse complement strand
AAGAGGGAGCATTATGAAAAGCCCAGCGTAAAACGCAAGAAAAAGTCTGAGGCTGCTAGAAAGCGTAAATTTTAATATTAATAAAAGGACTTCCAATGTTATCATTGGAAGTTTTTTGTTGTATTAGTCTACATTAAATATAAAAAACATATATTATTAACAGTATCTGTGACCAACTGGAGGTTAGTATGGGCAAGGGCCTTAAATCATCTCATGAAAAATTTAAGAAGGAGGCAAAGAATACCTTATATAAAGGAATAGATACCAAAAAGAAGAAAGTAGAGCCCAGATTATCATGTCTTGAGGAACTGTCAACTCATCTTAGCCTACCACCAGATATATTAGCGGGGGCACCAATAATCACTGCTACCGGTAGGAATGAAATATGTCTGGAAAATTATAAGGGAATTATTGAATATAATAGTAGCTTGGTAAAGGTTCAAACCAAGGCATGTAAAATCTGTATCGAGGGGAAAGAGCTTAATATTCTTTATTTTACAGAGGATGAGATGAAAATAATAGGATTTATTAAAGCAATACATTACCTATAGGAGGAGGGAACTAATGTATGTTAAGAAGGCTAAAACACTGGCTTTTTGGATATCTGACTGTAAATATAAGCGGCACATCGCCAGAACGATTTATTAATTTATGTAGTAATAGAAGAATATACATATGGAATATAGTCAGAGATAATGAGTATTATAAGTTTAATATATCAGTAAAAAAATATAGAAAACTAAAACCAGTTTTTAGAAAGACCAGACTAGTTCCTAAAATAAATATAAAACATGGACTGCCTTTTTTTCTACATCGAAATAGAAGAAGAAAGGGCTTTTTTATAGGGTTTTTAATATGTATGATGCTTATTTACATAATGTCACTCTATATCTGGGATATTAGCATATTGGGCGGTTCAAAGCATACACCTGAAGCAATGCTTAAATTCTTAGACAAAAAAGACATTAGAGCGGGTACTAGGAAGAAGAAGATTAGCGGCAGTCATATTGAAGAGGATATAAGGCTGGCTTACGAAGATATAGGATGGGTATCAGCAGAGATAAGAGGAACCAGGCTAATAATTAAAATTACTGAAACCAATATGCCTGCACCTATTGTCAATGTTACTGCTCCAAGCCATATTATAGCAACTAAGGATGCTGTTATAAAAGAAATTGTAACTAGAACTGGAACGCCTATGGTAAAGCCTGGTGAGCTTGTAAGAAAAGGAGATATATTAGTGTCGGGTGTTCTAGAGGTAATGGATGATTTTGGTGGTGTCCTTAATAAGAGGCCTGTTATTGCCAGTGCAGATATAGTGTCTAGCTCATATTATAACTATCATGATACCTTTTCCTTAACGCATAACGAGAGGATATTCACTGATAACAAGAAAACCGGCTATTACATAACGCTATTTGGAAGAAAATTATTTTTATATAATCCTAGATATTCCTATAGTATGTATGATATAATTGTAAACGAAAATACAACCCATATTACAGACTCATTTTACCTTCCTTTTAAATATGGAACTGTAACAATTAGAGAGTATGACTTGAAGAAGGATAAATATACAGAGGATGAGGCTATTAGTCTTGCCAAAAGCAGATTAAAAGCATATTTAGATAAATTAGGTGAAAATGGAGTTTATATTTATAGAAACAATGTTACAATAGATATTAAGGATAATGTATGTATAGCTCAGGGAACAATTTATGTTGAAGAACCCGCCTGGGAATACAGATTAGTTGATGAGAATGAGTGGAGGATTATTCAGACGGATGAGTATAACGGAAACGATAATTGACATACCCATTGAGCATGAGAAAAATATATTCGGTAATTATGACAGCCTTATAAAAATAATTGAAAAGACTCTGAATGTTACAATAATCGAACGAAACGGTGAGATAAAGGTTGTTGGTAATGAAGATGATGTAACAAGGGCAAAGAGTGTGTTACTTCAGCTTATTGAATTATCTAAAAGAGGCAATAGCATTACCGAACAGCAGGTTAATTATGCTTTATCCCTTTCGTTTGAAGAAAAAGAGAAGGAAATCGTTGAGATTGACAAGGAGCTGATTTGTCACACTGTTAACGGCAAGCCAATTAAGCCCAAGACAATCGGACAAAAAAGCTATGTAGATCAGATACGTAAAAAAATGATTGTATTCGGAATAGGTCCTGCCGGAACAGGTAAGACCTATCTTGCTATGGCAATGGGTATAACAGCCTTTAAGAATGATCAGGTCAATAAAATAATACTTACGCGACCTGCCATTGAAGCCGGAGAAAAACTGGGTTTTCTTCCTGGTGATCTTCAAAGTAAGGTAGACCCATATCTTAGACCTCTTTATGATGCCTTGCACCAAATCATGGGGCCCGAGGCTTATATAAAGAATTCGGAAAAAGGACTTATTGAGGTAGCTCCGTTGGCATATATGCGTGGAAGGACCTTAGATAATGCATTTATAATATTAGATGAAGCTCAGAACACGACACCTGCTCAGATGAAAATGTTCTTAACAAGAATAGGATATGGCTCAAAGGTTGTGATTACTGGTGATTTAACACAGAAGGATCTTCCTAGAGGAGTAACATCCGGATTAGATATGGCCATTAAGGTATTAAGTAAAATTGACGATCTTGGATTTTCTTATTTGACAGGACAGGATGTTGTTAGACATCCCTTAGTTCAGAAAATCGTTAAGGCTTATGATGCTTATGAGGATAAACAGAAACGATATGAGAAGGCATCACATGGACAAAGGGGATATTCGAAAATAAAAAGAGGAATAAAAGCAGAAAAAATCAGGAGTAATCGTTATGAGAGCAGATAAAGAAGAATTAGCAGAGGTATGCGAAAATGATTCTACGGCTGTAGTAGAACAAAAAATTCCCAATAGTTTAGTTATATTTCTAGGTCTTTTCCCTTTTCTTTCAGTTCTAACCGTCATACTTGCTGGATTGATAAGTAATATTGATGTGTTAGATATGATGAAGGTTGGAGTCTTGGTTTTTTTGCTAACCACCGCATTGTGTTTTGTTATTCGCATGTATGATAATATAAGCATGATAAAGTTCTCTAAAAGTATTATTCTTATTTCATATTTAGTATCTATGGTATTGATTATGCTTCAAGAAGACTCGGAAATATATAGCTTCTGGATGATTGGTGCATTACTTATTAGTATGCTGATTGATAGTAAGATAGGGCTTATGGTATATTTTAATCTTTCATTTGTATTAAGCATAACAGCCTATCTTAATCTTGAAGCCACAATTCATTTGCTTATTATGGGTGTTTTATTTGCTTTATTATCAAGCTCCTTAAGGAATAAATCCACAGTAATATATGCTGCTATTATTTTACTATCAACTAATATTACCTTATCTTTCCTTATGAATAATTTTATATTTGAGACTAATAATAATGTTAACTATTTGGCATCTTTTTTTAGTATCTTAGCGGTACTTGTTACCGCCTTTTTATTATCTCTTATATATGATCGACTTGTAAGAAAATTCAAATCACCTGATGAATTTGCTGTAAGCAGTATAGCTATTGTGGATAATTCAGAGGATATAACAGTTGTAAGCAATGAGCATACTTCTGATAGGAGTATAAGAACAAGCTATGAACTATTGCTTTCAGAGAACAATGAATTGCTACTCAAGACTAAGGAACATTCGGAAGCACTTTATAAGCACAGTATATTAATTGGAGATTTATCAGGTCGTGCTGCTAAGCTTATTGGTGCTAATGAAGAACTAGCAAGAGCGGGCGGATATTATCATGAGATTGGCAAGATTAATGGCAAGAATTACATAGAAGAGGGGTTGAAACTGGCTGAGGAATATGCATTTCCTGATGAGTTAAAGGCAATTCTTCGTCAGCATAGTATTAAGCATGACAAACCGAACTTTGTTGAAGCTGCTATCGTTATGATATCTGATAATGTGGCATCTACAATCGAATACATAGATAAATCAGGTAATCATAACTTCACATCCGATAAGATTATTGACAATATCTTTAAGATGAGAATGGATAAGGGGAATTTTGATAATTCGGGGATATCAGTTAAGGATTTTAAGCTATTAAAGGAATTCTATCAAAACGAGTATAAGACGAAAAACGTGGAAAACTAAACAAAAAGGAGGATATTCTTTGACTATACATTTGGAATATGAAGCCACAAAACAACTGGATATTGATTATAAGGAATTAATCAATAGGGTTGTACTAGAATGTCTCAATTATGAAGACTGTCCTTATGAGGTGGAAATAAGCATTCTACTTACGGATGATAATGAAATAAAGGAAATAAACCAACAATTTAGAGATTTTGATAAGCCTACTGATGTATTATCTTTTCCTGCAATAGAATATGATATTGCAGGTGATTTTTCGAATTTGGAGGAAGACTCAGGAGAGAATTTCAATCCTGAAACCGGAGATTTGATAATAGGTGATATTGTCATATCAGTTGACAGAGCCATAGAACAAGCAGAGGAATACGAACATTCTATAACAAGAGAGATGGCCTTTTTGACAGCACATAGTATGTTTCACCTCATGGGCTATGACCATATGTCAGATGAGGAGAGAGAAGTGTTAGAAGAAAAGCAGAAGGAAGTATTAGACCGACTAGAAATTTTTAGATGAGCATGGAAGGGCAATATAAGATGAAAAAACCAGCATATATAATTCTTCTTATAGTAGTGGCATTATTTGCTATGACAGGCTGTAAAAAGAAAAAAGCACATATAGATGATATAATTAAGGAATATGAAGTTACTATAAAGCCTAGTCCTACTCCTACTATAACACCAGAGCCAACTAGTGAACCGGAAATTATAGAAGAAACCCATGAAGGAGAGATGAGAAGTAGTCTTTCAGGACTCTGGGTTCCAATAGAAATAGGTAACAAACGGCCTTATGCAATACAATTTAGTAATTTTAAAACCGTAAGAAATCAATGGGGCATAGGACAGGCTGATATCGTATATGAAGCCTTTGTAGAAGGTGGTATCACAAGATTTCTTGCCATAGGTGAGAATTTCTCAGGAGACAGAATTGGTTCGGTGAGAAGCTCTAGGCATTATTTTGTTAGCTTTGCAGACGAGTATGATTCGATTTATATTCATTACGGGAAGACAAAATATGCAGTAGCTAAGCTTAAAAAGGTAGGTATAGATAATCTTGACGGTGAAACAGGTATCGGAAACACCGTGTTTTATCGTGATAAAAGCATGAAAGCTCCTCATAATGCTTTTACAAGTTTGGACAAAATTCTGGCAGGAATAAAAGAGAAAGGCTATGAGACTGACCATGGTCAGAACTTTATACCTCATTATACCTTCTATGAGGAGGATACTGATCTAATTAATGGATTGGCATGTAATAAATTATCTATAAAATATACAGATAATAAGCCATATTTTATATATGACCAGGAGGACAAGCAATACCAAAGATTTCAATTTGGAGAGATTCATAAGGATTCCAATACGGGGGAGCAGCTGACATTTAAGAACATAATAGTTCAATTCGTTAAGGAATGGAACATTGATAGGAATGGATATCAAACTATGGATATTGAGGATGTAGAAGGTAAAGGTTATTATATTACCAACGGTAAGGCTGTTGATATTACATGGAAGAAAAACGAGAAAAACAAATGGATGAGATATTATGATTCTTCAGGAGAAGAATTAACCATAAATTCAGGAAAAGCATATATTTCGATTTTTCCTGATAACAAAACAAAGAATGTTGTTATAGAATAATAATATTAAAAGCACTAACTTTTAAATCAGGGGGAAGTTTTTTACGTATAGATAAAGGAGAGTAATATGGCTACAGAAAGAAAAGAAAATCAATTCTTAGTTCAGGGTGGTATACTTGCCGTTGCTTCTCTGATTGTACGGATTATCGGGCTGTTATATCGAATACCAATGACTCGTATCATTGGTGATGAGGGCATGGGACTATATTCCATTGCTTATGAATTATATGGTTTAGCGCTTATTTTATCATCATATAGTTTACCGCTGGCGGTATCTAAGCTGGTGGCTGCAAAGACTATCAATAAAGAGCATAGAAATAATTATCGAATATTAGTCTCTGCCATGAGCTTTGCAGTGGTAATAGGTTTGGCTTCTTTTCTGATATTATTCTATGGTGCTGATTTTTTTGCCAATGTGGTGAATAATGATCCCAATGTTGTTCTTCCGATCAAGGTTTTGTCACCTACCTTATTTGTATTTGCAATTATGGGAGTTTTACGTGGCTTTTATCAGGGAAAGAACACCATGATTCCCACTGCTATATCTCAGGTGGTTGAACAGATTATAAATGCAATTGTCAGTATTGCAGCTGCATATTACTTAATGAGAAGCTATAGTGCTTCTGTTAATATAGCTGCATATGGAGCTGCAGGAGGAACTTTAGGCACCCTTGTTGGTGCGATTGCTGGATTATTATTCCTCATGTTTGTCTACGCTTTATATCGACCTATATTCCGCCGACAGATTAAGGGTGATAGAAATACATATGTTGATTCATATAAAGACATATTTAAAATGCTAATAATTACCATCTCTCCGATTATCTTAAGTCAGACGGTATATCATATAAGCGGTGTTATTGATAATGCTTTGTTTGGAAATATAATGGCTTTAAAAGAAGTTGCATATTTTGATAATACTGTTTTTAAGAATACCACTCCAGCTAGTCTATATTCCATAGAAAATATAAGAGAACTGCTTGGAATTTATAATAACAAGTATCGTAATCTAACTAATGTGCCGGTTGCCATAGCATCAGCCATCGGTGCAGCCATAATAACCAGTATTACAGCCGCTAAGGTTAGGGGTATGGATGGTCTAATCCGAAATAAGACCCATGTGGCTATTAAGTTCAATATGATAATAGCAATTCCTTCAGCCGTAGGAATGGCTGTATTAGCTTATCCAATACTAGAGATGTTATTTCCTGGAGCAAACCAGCTTGATGCTAATTATATAAAACTTGGAGCTATATCTATTGTATTTTACTCGCTATCAACAGTTACAACCGCTATTCTTCAGGGGATTAACAAGCTTAAAATTCCGGTGATAAATTCATCAATTTCCTTAGGATTTCATGTGGCTTTGGTATACTTTTTGCTAAAGTTTACTTCCTTTAGTGGATATTCACTTGTTATCGGCAATGTTACCTTTGCCCTGGTAGTATCAATACTTAATTGGATATCTATTGAGAAATATTTAGAATACAGGCAAGAAATCATGAAGACTTTTATAATACCTACAGTTAGTGCAGGTATCATGGGTATTATGGTATATTTAATACATTTTGGGCTTCATAGGTGGACAAGTAGCAATACATTTTCCACTATAATTGCAATGCTAGCAGCCGTAATAATATACTTTGTTTTACTTATATTAATGAAGGGAGCCACAGAGGAGGAACTGGAGAACCTACCTAAGGGAGATATAATTATTCGTTTCTTAAAATGGGTTCATATATTAAAAAGATAATACTTTTCATTGTATAAAAATGTAAATATCGGAGAGAATATATGCCAAAGGAGTGGTTTTATGAAGCTCAAAAAGGCATATATTTTTTTGTTAAGCTTTTTAACATTGTCTGTTTTTTTTAGCGGATGCTATTATTTAAGCTATCAGCATGCTTTAAGAAAATTTAATAAAATGGCTATCGAGCGGTCCGATGAATTTGCAGCTCTTCATGAAAGCGTCCCTACACCGATTGCGACGATAGATAATAATGTGGAAGCTGATGATTCTAATACAGAAGAAATCGTATCTGTCGGCGTATTACCGGACCCAGTTATTTTACCTACCACAAACTATGTTCTTGAGATTTATGATCGGAAGGAAGGCAAACTTTCCCAGACGGAGCAAAACCCTCCGGGAGACATTGTAGGACTAACCAGAGAAGAAGTAGAGAAATATCTGGATAATTATATGAGAGATTTGACCTTATCGGAATACAATAAGGGTTTGCTTTCCTATGAGCTTTTATCCTTTTCAGATAAGTTGGTCAAATTTAGAAAAAGCTATGATTCAGATATGGTACCATATAGATTTTATGTGGTTGTAAAGAATGGTTATGTAGTGGTATATAACAGTGACTTAAAATCTGTCTATGACTATACTCATATTGAGGCAAAGAATTTACCCGAAGAGGACAGAATAGCTCTCAGCTATGGCATCTATATAGATAATATTGATGAATTATATGCACTATTAGAAAGCTATACTAGCTAAGTAAATAATTATAGAGACTTTTATAAAAACTTAGGGGTATACAGGTATGACCTGTGTACCCCTAAGCAGAATATAAAACAGCTTATAATTTTACTAGAGCGTATTAAGATATGTATATATTAGAATTTAGTTAAAAAAAGGGGAATATTATATTAAATATTATAAGAAGGTCTTGAATTAATAGTTCCTTTAAAATATAATAGAACAAATGTTAGGTGTGGGTGTCTTAGTTTCACACAACTAAATCTTGTGAGGCCAGATAAATGGATTATGATGTAATTGTTGTAGGTGCTGGTGCATCCGGACTTGTTGCCGCGATTGCTGCCGCCGAAAAAGGTGGCTCAGTTCTTATTATAGAACAGAAAGAAAAAGCTGGGAAAAAAATATTGGCAACCGGTAATGGTAAATGTAATTTTACGAATATGTATCATACACCGGATTGCTACCGATCTGATGACAGTACATTTGCTATGAAGGTACTGTCTAATTTTGATAATAAACGTACTCTAGAGTTTTTTAAGAGACTTGGAATTGTTCCCATGAATAGAAATGGTTACATATATCCGAATTCCGAACAGGCTAATAGTATAGTCGAAGTTCTTTTAATGGAATGTAAGACATTAAATATTGATATTGTATATAATGAGAAAGTTATAGAGACTAAGGAACCTGATTTTACTATAACAACCTTAAAATCAGATAAATCTAAAGCGGTTTATTATGCAAAGAAATTAATACTTGCAACAGGTGGTTGTGCGACACCGAAGCTTGGCTCTGATGGAAGTGGATATTTACTTTCGAAAGCCTTTGGACATAAAATTATTAAGCCATTACCGGCTTTGGTATCTCTATTTTCTCCGGACAAGTTTTGTAAAATCGCATCCGGTGTGCGTACAGGAGCTAAGGCTTCAATCTACGTGGATAATCAGTTTCTGATGGAGGAAGAAGGAGAAGTAATATTTACTGATTATGGTATATCTGGTATTCCGATAATGCAGATAAGCAGATATGCTTCAAGGGCTCTTGATGAAGGGAAATCAGTTTATCTTATTCTGGATTTATTTCTAAATAATACACTTGATGAGCTTATAGGGATGCTAATAAATAGATGCAATAATAATCCTGATAAGACCACAGAGCAGATGCTAGTAGGAATGCTTAATCATAAGCTTAATTACATAGTAATTAAGGAGACTAAGCTTATTCCCGAAAGTCCCTGTCATATATTAAGTAAATCAGATATAATTAGTCTGTCGAAGATGATTAAGGGACTCAAGGTAAGAATTAGTGGAACTAACACCTTTGATTTTGCTCAGGTTACCTCAGGTGGTGTAAAAACATCGGAAATAGATTCAAATTCTATGGAATCTAAATTAAAGAAAGGTTTATATCTTACGGGTGAAATAATAGATGTGGATGGTAGCTGTGGAGGATATAATCTGCAGTGGGCATGGAGTACAGGATATATTGCAGGCAGTCATGCTTTATAGGTGGGCTTAATATGATAAATGACTAGCAAGCTTAAGTATGATATAGAATACTATATACTTTTGGAGGAAGATAAGTTGAAAAGAAAAGTGTTGTCAGATAAGAAAAAGGTTGTTATAAAGATAGGATCAGCCTCATTAGCACATTCAGAAACGGGTCGTCTTGATCTAGCTAAGATGGAAAGATTGGTAAGGATTTTAGCAAACCTACGTAATCAAGGTAAGGATGTTATACTAGTATCCTCAGGAGCTATTGCAGTAGGAAGGAACGCACTGGGATTTTCTGATAAGCCCACTGAGATATCCATGAAACAGGCTTGCGCAGCCGTGGGTCAGGCAAGACTTATGATGGTATATCAGAAATTATTTGCAGAATATAATCAGGTGGCTGCTCAAATACTTATAACAAAGGATACTATGCTTAATGATATCAGCAGAAAAAATGCACAAAATACATTTAATGAGCTCTTTAGGATGGGTGTAATTCCTATTGTAAACGAGAATGATACTGTATCAACAGATGAATTGGATACCAGTGTTTTTGGTGAAAATGATACTTTATCTGCAATCGTTACGGCTCTTGTCGGAGGAGATCTTCTGATTTTATTATCTGATATAGATGGATTTTATACTGATGATCCTCATATGAACAAGAAAGCAACACTTATATCCTGTGTAGACGAGATTAACGATGAGCTTCTTAATATGGCAAAATCATCTACAGGCTGTAACCTTGGTACAGGTGGTATGGCTACCAAACTCTCAGCAGCAAAAATAGCCAACGCTTCCGGAGCAGATATGGCTATAATCAGCGGGGAAGATGTACGTAATATCAATCGTTTAATAGATGGCAAGGGGATAGGAACACTGTTCTTAGCCCACAAAGCAAAGGATTTCAATATTATGGATTACATCAGAACTAAGACAAAGCAATATTCATAAAGGAGATATTTTTATATGGAATTACACATTGACAGAATTAATGAACTATATAGAAAATCACAAGCAGAAGGATTAACTCCTGAGGAGAAAGCTGAGCAGGAGCTACTACGGAAGAAATATATAGAAGCCATTAGGAAAAACCTAAGGGGAACATTAGACAATGTATCCTTTGTAAACCCTGACGGCTCGATTACAAAACCCGGCGAAAATTAACAAATTCGGTATCAGGTACCTACCGATAAGGAATGGTGTTTATGACGAAGAGCGAAATACGAAGAAATTATAAAGCTAGAAGAAATGAACTGACGAGTGAGCTTATGATTGAATATAATAAGAGAATTCTTGAAAGGCTGTTCGCTTTAGATCAATTTATGAGATGCACCATGTTATTTACCTATATTTCCTTTGGCAATGAGGTAGACACCCATGAGATAATAAATAAGGCTCTTCAAATGAACAAAAAAGTCTATGTCCCAAGGGTGGAAAACAAGGAGTGTCAGGCTTCGCAGGAAAATCTTATGTTAAATGAAATAAATTTCTATGAGATTCAAGGCATTGATAACCTTATAAGAAGTAATTATGGTATATTAGAGCCTGATAGTGACACTAGGGATAAATATGTATCTTCTATGTCTGACAATAATAAACTTATGCTTCTTCCGGGACTTGTAT
>JAQVQL010000343.1 GCA_028701595.1 Herbinix sp. | reverse complement strand
CAATAGCTTTTACAACATCTAGGATGTCCTGATAACAACGTATCATTTTTTTATTTTTAAATATTAATATTGACCAGTTTGGTCAACTATGGTATTATTATCTTGACCGAACTGGTCAAGTTCCATGGTTTTATGAAGATAAAGTAGATTTAGATTGAGGTGATTGATATTTACGAGAGCTTTGAAAATCTAAGTGATGCGAAGAAGCAGACCATAATAAATGCAAGCTTTAGGATATTCGGTGAGCATAGCTACTCTAAGGCTTCAGTCGAGGATATTGTTAAGGAAGCAGGGATCTCAAAGGGTAGTCTCTTCTACTATTTTGGTTCTAAGAAGAATTTTTTTCTTTACCTTTATGAATATGCTACAAAGATAATGAAACAGGTTGTTGATATTCCCAACGAAAATGGAAAGCCAAAGTATTTAGAGAAGACTGATTTCTTTGAACGTTTAGAAGATATTAAGGAAAGAAAAATGAAGCTGTCAATCTTACATCCCTATATGAGTAGCTTCATTAAAAAAGCTCCATTTGAAACAGCCCAAGATGTATATGGGAATATTCAAGAGATTAATCAAAGGCTTATTCATGAGCGAATATCTGATTTTTTTTACAACCTAGATTCACATAAGTTTAGGGATGGTATAGACCCCTTTATGGTACTTCAGTTAATATCCTGGTGCTCTGAAGGTGTGGTAAGTCAAATCCAGATAAAAAACATGATGAACCCACAAAAAAAGGATAATGAGATAGACTATAACGAAGTCATCCAACTATATGACCAATATGTAGCAATGATTAGGAAGAATTTTTACAAAGATGACTATTTGTAATCAAAATTGAATATAGAAAGGGGAATAACATTTATGTCCATAATAGAAATTAATGGATTAACTAAGGATTATGGTGATCACAAGGGTAACTTCGACCTTACATTTAGCGTCGAGGAAGGTGAAGTTTTCGGATACTTGGGACCAAACGGAGCGGGTAAGACCACCACTATTAGACATCTGATGGGCTTTCTAACTCCTGATAAGGGGACTTCTCAAATTTTCGGGATGGATTCTCGAACAAGAAGCGCAGATATTATGAAGTTACTTGGCTATCTTCCGGGTGAGATTGCATTTTTTGACGGAATGAATGGAATGGAATTTTTAAATTTCATGGCTGAAATGCGAGGTCTGACAGATACTAGTCTCAAAGATAAACTAATGGATTTATTTGAGCTTGATACAAAGGGTAAGATTCGCAAAATGTCTAAGGGGATGAAACAGAAGCTTGGGATTGTATGTGCTTTTATGCATGACCCTAAGGTTTTAATTCTTGATGAACCAACAAGCGGACTTGACCCACTAATGCAAAAAACATTTGCAGACTTAATACTTGAGGAGAAAAGCAAGGGTAAAACCATTCTTATGTCCTCCCACAGCTTTGAAGAAATCGAGCGGACCTGTGACAGTGTGGGAATTATTCGGCAGGGAGAGCTTGTGGCTATCGAGAACATTCACGACTTAAAGATGAAAAGAAGAAAAGTTTATCTTGTTACCTTTGATAACGTCACCTCTGCATCGCAGTTTGCCTCTTCGAATGATTTTGATATCATTGAAGTTAAGGAAAATATAGTAAAACTAAGCGTGCTGGGAAATGTAACTGAATTTATTAAGGTACTGCATAACTACTCTATAATGGATCTTAATACTGAGACTAGCAGCCTTGAGGATATATTTATGCACTATTACGGTGATAAGCGCCATAGTGCATCAAATATGTAGAAGGGAGGGAATCATATGTTTAGTAAGCCGTTGCTTAAAGCTACCATCAAGCAAAACTATATAATATTTTTAGTAATTATCGCTGTTCTTATGCTTTATCTTCCGATAATCATAACTATGTTTGATCCAACTACACAGGATTCATTAAATGGTGTTTTAGAGATGATGCCCCAGGGATTAATAGCCGCTATGGGATTTAGCAATATCGGTGCAGAGCTTATAGATTTTATTGGAAGTTATTTTTATGGTTTTCTGATTTTATTACTACCAATGATCTATACAATAGTTGCCTGCAATAGGTGTATTGCCTCCCATGTTGATAAGGGATCTATGGCATATCTTTTGTCAACTCCAAACACAAGGAGCAAGATAGCCCGAACTCAGGCTTTATTCATTATAGCAAGTACTACAATTATGATGGGCATAACTACGATAGTTGGAATAGTGCTTAGTAATGCTTCCTTCCCAGGAGAATTGGATATCAGAGCTTTCATTCTTCTAAACCTTGGTGCATTACTACTATACTTTTCAGTAACAGGAATAGGATTCTTCGCATCCTGCCTCTTTAATGATACGAAAAATTCTCTAATGATTGGTGCAGGCCTTCCGATAGCCTTCCTAGTTATACAGATGATTTCTGATGTCGGTGAGAAAACTAGCTTCCTAAGATATTTCACGATGTTTACTCTGTTTGATTCAGATAAAATAATAAGTGGTGAAGGTTTTGTTCCACAGTTTTTAGTCCTTATTGTAATTGCTATAGTAATGTATGGACTAGGGTTCTATGTATTTAAGAAGAGAGACCTTCCATTGTAGAAAAAGTGACGCGGGACGGATGACAAGGTGTCTTGCTCGTCGTCCCTTTATTCCTTCTTCGGTATCTCAGTAGGGTATTTACCTGTAAAGCAGGCATCACAATATCCCATATCCTTCTCGATTAAATCTCCTATACGTTCCAGCTCAAGATAGCCAAGCGAATCTGCTCCAATCATCTCTCGGATTTGATCTATGGAGTTGTTTTTTGCAATCAGCTGGTCACCTGTAGGTACATCTACTCCAT
>JAQVQL010000054.1 GCA_028701595.1 Herbinix sp. | reverse complement strand
CGTGATGAACTAAGAAGGGGATTTCTATACATCCTACAGAGACAGGGTATCAATTTCGAGCTCATTAAGAAGATAGTAATATCAGGAAACACCACAATGATACATTTATTAATGGGATATCCCTGTGATGGCCTTGGAAGTTATCCATTCACACCGGTTAATCTGGGATTGATTAATACATTTACTGATGATTTGTTTGACATAGCTAATAGGATACCAGTTATGATTCTTCCTGGGATATCAGTATTTGTCGGTGCAGATATAACAGCAGGTCTATTAGCCAACGGTATTGACCGTGAAGATAAACCTTGTCTTTTTATAGATTTAGGGACCAATGGAGAAATGGCAGTGGGTAATAGAGACAAGATTCTGGTGACCTCTACGGCAGCAGGCCCGGCTTTTGAAGGTGGTAATATATCCTGTGGGATAGGCAGTGTATCAGGAGCAATATGTCATGTGACTTTTGAAAAAGGGCAGCTAAGCTATGATACAATAAATGCTCAACCGGCTGTAGGAATATGTGGAACTGGTGTTATTGAGCTTGTCTCAGAGCTTCTAGATGAAGGAATAATTGATTGGACAGGACTTCTTATGGATCCATATTTTGATGAAGGATATGAGATTGCAGGGATGAAATTCATCCAAAAGGATATTAGAGAGCTTCAGATGGCTAAATCCGCCATACGAGCAGGGGTGGATATTTTAGTTGGTCGATTTGGAATAAGCTATGAACAAATTGATAAGGTATATATAGCAGGTGGATTTGGATATCATCTGGATATAGACAAGGCAATTAATATTGGCTTACTTCCAAAAGCCCTTGTGAATAAGGCCAGGGCAGTAGGAAACACATCATTATCAGGAGCCATAGACGCTCTTATAGATTCTGATGCTAATGCTAGAATGAATCATATAGTATCCACTTCGGAGGAAATTCATTTGTCTAATGAAGAAGATTTTAATGATTTGTTTGTTAAGTATATGTCCTTTGATTAAAGGAAGCTGGGGGGGATAAATCCTCCGTTGTATGTAGTAAATAGATTTATTCTTTTGAGGAGGATTGGAATGAGAATTGGAACGGGTTATGATGTTCATAAGCTTGTAGAGAATAGAGAGCTTATCATAGGTGGAGTAACAATACCATATGAAAAGGGATTATTGGGACATTCAGACGCTGATGTACTGACTCATGCAATAATGGATGCGCTATTGGGGGCGGCAGCTTTAGGTGATATCGGTAGGCACTTCCCCGATTCTGATGACACCTATAAAGGAGCATCAAGTATAGAGCTTTTGAAAATAGTCAAGAAACTATTGGAGGATGGGCTTTATCTTATTGAGAATATTGATGCTACAATTATTGCTCAGAAGCCAAAGCTTTCGGTGCATATACCAACTATGGTTAAAAATATTGCGGCAGCTCTTGACATAGAAAGAAATCGGGTAAATATTAAGGCGACCACCGAGGAAGGCTTGGGATTTACAGGTGAAGGTCTTGGAATTGCGGCAAATGCAGTATGCCTTATAGAATCCATGATGAATTATCAGGTTGATGTTACAGATGGTTATAATGATAAGAATTGTAACGGTTGTGGTGGATGCTCCAAGAGATCATAAACCTATATAAGCAAAAAGGTATTGACAAATTTTACAACAATGCATAAAATGAATTAAAGCTATATATATAAGATAATAAGAAAATAATAAAAGCTATGAACGGAAAAGTAACTCATAAGATTGTATTAGAGATGGAGCGTCACCGGCTGAAAGCGCTCCTTACATGAAGCTGAGCGAAGTGCATCCGGGAGCTGATTCGGTGAAGGATAACTTAGCCGAATCCGGTAACAGCCGTTATCTGGATAAGATGTATATCAAATATCATTTTAACATCTGATATTGACATACAAATAGAGTGGAACCGCGAATCTACCGCCTCTATATTAGAGGCGGTTTTTTATTTGTATAGGAAATTTCTCCGAAATTACATATACAATAAAAACACTCTGTTAACGAAACTTTTTATAATGGGAGGAAGTTTTATGGGTTTTGTTAAATATATTAAAGAGGAAATGAGGATTATAAAAGAAAGAGATCCGGCTATAAGGACCTCCTTTGAAGTGTTTTTATATCCTAGCTTTAAGGCTATTTTACGATATCGCTTCGCTAACAAGCTATATAGAAAAAAACTCTATTTTTTTGCCAGATGGATATCGCAAAGGACGGCACGAAAGACCGGTATTGAGATACACCCGGGAGCAACTATAGGAAAAGGCTTATTTATAGACCATGGAATAGGTGTAGTCATAGGGGAAACCGCTATCATAGGAGATAATGTAACTCTTTATCAGGGTGTTACCCTGGGAGGAACGGGTAAGGAAAAAGGTAAAAGGCATCCTACCATAGGTAATAATGTAATGATAAGCGCTGGTGCGAAGGTACTTGGCTCTTTCACCATAGGAGAGAATTCGAAAATCGGTGCAGGCTCTGTGGTTTTGTCAGAGGTACCTTCTAATTCTACAGTAGTTGGTGTTCCAGGACGAATAGTAAAGCGTGATAACATTAAGATACCCAGAGAGGATATGGATCAAATTCATCTTCCGGATCCTTACCTGAATGATGTAACTAATCTCAAGAAGGAAAACGAATATCTGAGGGGTGAGATAAAGAGGATATGCAATAGGTTTGATGAAATACAGAGTACATGTGACAAATTAGATGAGTTGGATATAATACTTGCTAAATTAGAAAATAAGAACAACAATCAAACAAGTAGTAAATAGTATAATTGATTGAAAACATATATAAGCAAATGATAACATCATAGCCAGGAGGACAAGGTAATTATGAGGATTTATAATACTTTAACACAGCAAAAAGAAGAATTTATTCCTATTGAGAAGAACAAGGTCCGTATGTATGTCTGTGGACCAACCGTATATAATTATATCCATATTGGTAATGCTAGACCTGCTATTTTCTTTGATACGGTGAAACGATATTTTGAATATAAGGGCTATGAGGTAAATTATGTATCAAACTTTACGGATGTGGATGATAAAATCATTAAACGTGCAATAGAAGAGGGCAGCTCATCTACAGAGATTTCCGAGCGCTATATAAGAGAATTTAAGAAAGATATGGATACCCTTAATGTTCTTCCTGCATCTTATCATCCTAAAGCAACCGAAGAAATTGATGGTATGATTAAGATGATTATAACCCTAATCGAGAAAGGCCATGCTTATGAGAAAAACGGAACTGTTTATTTTCGAACAAGGAGCTTCGAGGAGTACGGGAAGCTTTCAAAAAAGAAAATAGATGATTTAGAAGCAGGAGCGAGAATAGCAGTATGTGAAGAGAAGGATGATCCTATGGATTTCGTTCTTTGGAAGCCTAAGAAGGAAGGTGAGCCATTCTGGACATCACCCTGGGGAGACGGTCGTCCAGGCTGGCATATTGAATGCTCTGTAATGAGTAGCAAGTATCTGGGTGAGGAGATTGATATCCATGGTGGCGGAGAGGATTTGATATTTCCACATCATGAAAATGAGATTGCGCAGAGTGAGGCGGCTACTGATAAGCCATTTGCTAGATATTGGATGCACAATGCTTTTATCAATATAGATAATAAGAAGATGTCCAAATCAGAAGGCAATTTCTTTACTGTTAGGGATATCTGCAATGATTTTCCTGGACAGGTTATACGATTCTTCATGTTGAATGCGCACTATCGCAGTCCTTTGAATTTTAGTAGGGACCTGATTGAAGCAGCAAAAACCTCTTTGACAAGAATCTTAACCTCTGTGGAGCAACTGGACTATCTTCTAAGAAGCGGCGCTATACTGAAAGAAGAGTTATCAGAAGAGGAAAAAGCCACATTACAGGAAGCTGATATTCTGAGTGGAAAATTCAATGAGGCTATGGAAGATGATTTTAATACAGCGGATGCCATTGCGGCAATATTTGAGTTAGTAAAGCTTGCGAATATAAATAGTACTACAGATAGCAGCAAGGAATTTATCACTAATATAAAAGATATGATAGTATCCTTGTGCGACATCCTCGGTATCATTGCTAAGAAGGAGGAAGAGATTATTCCTGAGGAAATAGAAAGACTTATCGATGAAAGACAGCAAGCCAGAAAGAACAAGGATTTTGCCAAATCAGATCAAATCAGAGATGCTTTGCTTGAGAAGGGAATAATACTTGAGGATACAAGAGAAGGTGTAAAATGGAGAAAAAAATAGACGAACAGAATTTATTATCAATGACGGTATTTATTAAGAAGGCCTGGAACTTGCCGGATACGGACATCAAATCCTATTCCGGTCTCACCTTGGCTTATATTGGTGATGCTATATATGAGCTGGTGATACGTACCTATATAGTAGAACAAGGCAATGCTCCTGTTAACAAGCTTCATAAGCAGGTCGTTAAGTTGGTAAAGGCTTCCGCACAAGCAAGCCTCTATCATACCATACAGGATATGCTTACTGAGGAGGAGGAGGCTATATATAAAAGGGGGAGAAATGCCAAATCCTTCACCTCTGCGAAAAATACAGACATAGTAGAATACCGTACTGCCACAGGCCTTGAGGCTTTGATCGGGTACCTCTATCTAACAGGACAAACTGTCCGTCTCCTAGAGTTAATTCACCCTGTACTAGATTTGGTAAGTTTTTCTTAAGTATTTTGCCATTCTTTTGCCTTATAAATTTGCTAATTTATACCCAGGATGTGAAACGCTGGCAAGGTTGACTAATAATAGAAGAATAAATCATTTGATGTATTCTTCTTGGTAAGGAGGAATAATGACAAAAAGAAAAACAAGGTGGCATTTTCTGACAGGAACTATAGTGGCAATATTTGTACTAAGTCTGTTAATAGGTATGAATAACCAGTACCATAGTGCTATTGCAGCAGAAAATGAAACAGAAACAGTTGATTTAAGAATTATTGGAACCACAGACCTACATGGACAGCTTAACAGTAATGATTATGAGTTGGGCGTAGATTATAATAACGGTGGACTAGCAAGGGTGTTTGATCTTATTAAAAGGACTAAAGCAGAGCTCCCTGAGGGAAACACCATTACTTTAGATAACGGAGATGTTCTATTTGATTATACAACAGAATATATTTTTTCATCGAACCAGGAAGCTATTCAGCCAATTTATCAGGCGATAAAACATGTTGGATATGATGCCATAACCTTAGGTAATCATGAATTTGATTATGGTTATGATTATATACTTAGACAGCTGGATGGTTCAGGACTTCGTGATATTACTGTAGTTTCAAATGTAACAGACGCAAGGACAGGAGAGCATCCATTCCTAGAAAACATGCTTATAACGCGTAAAGTTACGACTCAGTCTGGTAAAGAGGTTGAGGTTAAGATAGGTATTATCGGACAGACAATTCCCACTTTAACGGGTAAAACCCATAGCTACGCCGGTATATTAATCGGAGAGGATATGGTGGAGAATGCAAAGTCACAGGCAGTAAAATTAAAAGAAATGGGTGCGGATATCATTGTTGCTCTGTCCCATACAGGAATAGGACCTGAAAATCCCGAGCTTAATTTTAAGAATGTAGCCTATTCATTGACTACAATACCAGAAATAGATGTGGTAATAGCTGGACACGAACACAATCTTTACCCTACTACAGATATGTCCTCTGCTTACTATAGACTACCTGGAGTTGATAAAGAGACTTACCTGATGAATGAGAAAAATGTTGTAATGGCAGGCGACAGAGGCAAAGCAATTGGAGTTGTTGATTTATCCCTTGAGATTAAAGGCGATTCTGTAAAGATTGCTGACCGCAAGTCGAGTTTACGCATGGTGACAGAGAATAACACTAGTGAGGATAAGCAAATTGCTTCAATGTTCGGGCAATGGGAAGAACAGTTATTGCATTATGCTTCAGACGTTATTGCAAAACTGGAGCCCGGAACAGCATTACAGAATTATTATGGTCTATTAGTGGACAATGCTGCTATACAGTTACTTAACGATTCTAAGATTCACTATGCACTAAATCATATTAAAGCTAATGAGAAAAAATATATAGACTATCCTATTATAGCTGCATCTACCTATGATAGCTTTGGAGTTAAGTCTATAAATGATTATGTTGATATTCGAGATAGTATTACTGAAGCGAATTTAACCACTCTACAGAATTATAATAGCTATCTTTATGTTTATACCATAACTGGAGCCCAGCTAAAGGAATGGCTGGAGTGGTCTGCCAGTGCTTATGAAACCATAAACAGAAGTACAAGCTGGGAAGATTCTACCATGTCATCCCTGATGAAGGAAACCGGACTTAAATCTTTGATTCGTGAAGAATGGCTCGATGACTGGAGTAATTTCTATGTGTTTGATGGAATAAACTATGAAATTAATCCTTCCGTAAATCCCAGATATGATTTTTCAGGAAATCGTATTAGTAGTAGCAACAAAAGAGTATCAAATGTATATTATCAGGGAAAAGAAGTTACTGATGATATGAAGCTATTAATCGCTACAAATAAGATTACTAAGCCTTCCGAAGCTAATAAAGGCATCGAGAATCAATCAGTTCTTAGAGGCTTTATCAGGAGCCAATCGATACTGGGTAAATATATTAGTCAGCTATCAAAGAGTGGCAGTATAATGCCCCAGATTGATTATAACTGGAAATTGAAGCTACCTCGTGATTACCAATTTATAGTAAAGCTACCATACCATGCAAGTGATTTATTTGAAGAAACACAATGGTATAGTAGGTTTCTGATTCAGAAAGATCAGTATCGGTATTTTGTAGCGGACTATTCAATTAGTACCGTCGATACTACTCCTCCTCATATAGTTGCTTCACCACTAATAACAAATCCGACTGCAAGTTCCTATGAGATAGTGGTGCAGGCAATTGATGATTCGAAGATCAAGTATTTGAAGTATGTTAATGGTGAGCGAGATGTAAATGAACTTGCATGGGCAGTATCAAATGACATCTCCAATAAGGGATTTACCGTAAATAAGAACGGTGTGTATACTATTTATGCTGAGGATATACATGGTAATAAGTCTATCAGAAGACTCGTTATAGATAATTTTAATGATAATCTTTTACCCAGACCTACTGTAGACAACTACACTAACAGAAAACAAAAAATAAGTGGAAAGGCTGAACCCAATACAACATTGGTGATTGAGACGCCGTCTAATAGTTATGAACAGAGGATATATGGCAGCGGTAAATTTTCAGTAGAGCTACCTGGACAGCTGGCAGAAACAAATATCTTATTATATGTTAGAGATGATGAAAGAGGGCTAGAAAGCGAGCGTGTACCGGTGAAAATAAATCGCACCGGACCAAATCAACCTCTCATAAATCCTCTATATAATAATGTGGGAATTTTATCAGGCAATGCCCGTGATAATATCACCTCTGTAATAGCAATTATTGATGATACTGTGTATGTATCTGATCAAGGAGGCAGGGAACTGTTCGAAGGAAATAAGGAAATCTATGATCCCACATACAATATTATTGAGACCTTTGTGTACGTTGCCTATGATGGACAATTTGTGCTTATGTTACCACCGCAGAAGGCAGGAGCATCCATCAGTGTCTATGCAATTGATCATGTATCAAGGAACAGCAGAGTGAGTAAGACTACTGTAAAAGAAGCTGGCCCTAATGCACCTGTAGTAAATGAGGTAAGCAATATCGAAAGAACAATTACAGGATATGTTCCTTCATCATCAAATATAAATGTTGAATTACACATAGCGGGAAGTGTCTACACTACTAAGACAGATAAAAGCGGATTCTTCTCATATAGTATAAATGAGCAACTTTATGCAGGCCAATCTTTTGTAGTTGTAGCATCCGATATAAAGAATGGAAAAGAAAGGTCCAGCTATCCTGTAGAGGTCTATGTAAATGACATAGATTCATACGTGCGACCGAATTCAACGAATCTAATTCTAAATCGAGTAACAAATAAATCCAATCTAATTTCAGGATATTATTATGCTGGAGAGACTGTAAATATAGCAATTGCAACTGGTGAGGGTATGAATTTTAGTAGTAAAATATACAGTACTACACCAGATGATATTAGTTTCAGGTTCTCTCACGATTTGGAGGAAAAACTGGAAATAGGCACTAAGGTATATGTAATGGCAAGATTTGTGGATGGCAAAATCCTCCTAGCGAACTCATTTACGGTGGAAGCTGGAAGACCGGATGCGCCCAAACTACTTAATGATGTTACTAATACAGACAAGGAAGTCAAGGTTATTTCTATAAAAGACAGCATAATTTCTCTTGTGATAGGCAAGAAGGAATATACTACCAGCGAATATGTATATGACGAAGCTACAGCCCAATATATATATACTTTAGCTACGGATAGGGATTTATCAGGAACCCCAATAAAAGTCACGGCAACAAATGCATCCGGTACAAGTGATCCTTTTCTAGCACAGATTATAAAGGCTTCACCGGATTCACCTGATGTGAACGAGATATTTGCTGGAGACAAGACTATTACAGGAACCATAGAGCTTCTAGATTATGTTATAATTCAGGAAGATGGTACAGAGGCTGAAGTAAAACTTCCTAAGGAGTTTCAGAAAGCCCCATCCGAGGTTGCCAAGACTCAAACCAGAGTTTATGCACAAATCGGAACGGAGAAATATAAAGGAACAATTGATAACAGTGGAAATTTTATAATTGATATTCCCGAGCAAAGCGAGGAAACTCCTATTAAGCTATGGGGTACTAATAAGGCTGGAAGAGGACCATTGATAAAGGTAATTGTTGCTAAAAACAGTAATGATATAATAATAGATTAAGTATCTATAAGTATTACAGAAATAAGGAGCATAGTATTTCTTATCTATAGGAAATACTATGCTCCTTAATCTTTTGCTATTTTCTAGTGTGTATAATATAATGAGATTAGATAATATTAAACTAAACATAGATAACAGGAGGGTACAATATACTATGGAGCTCTGGGATATATACGATAAATGCTTTGTAAAGACCGGAAGAACGCACGAACGAGGAAAGCCGCTAAGTGAGGGTGATTATCATCTTGTTGTGCATATTTACCCGATTAACAGTAAAGGACAGATTTTAATACAAAAAAGAACTGATACAGTAAGCTGGAAGCCTGGTTATTGGGCCAATACAGGAGGCTCAGCAATTACCGGAGATGATGCTTGGATAACCTGTCAAAAGGAGCTATGGGAGGAGCTTGGAATTAAGGCTACAAGGGAAAATTCCAGCCTTGCTATGATGTATAGAAGACATAACAGCTTTTGTGCTGTATGGCTGGTTAGGACTGATATATTCATAGAGGAGCTTACATTGCAACCGACAGAAGTAGTGGATGCAAAATGGGTGACCCGAGAGGAATTTAAAGCTATGGGAGAAGAGGGATTATTGGTAGAATATTTTTATATTGATTTTCTCTATAATCTAATAGATGAGGAGTTTGGAACCTAGTGGGAAGCCAATTCGTCTAATAAGTAGCAATGAAATTGAAAATTACTGGTAAAGGGGAGGTAATATGAGAAAAATTAGAATAGCTACAATACTTGTTATAACAGTATTTATGGGGCTTGTATTTACAGCTTGCTCTAGCAAAAATGAATCAAAATACGATATGGCATCACCAAACATTACAGCTAGTGATGATAATTATGATTTTGATAGGGCTGAAGCATCTCAGGATGCAGTTAGTGAGGAATACAAATCAACAGCCGAAGCAGGAGGACTATCAAATACAAGTGGAATTAGCACGGGCAGTACAGCTGACCAGTCAATGGATAAGATTATAACTAAAGTAAATTTAGATGTAGAGACTCAGGAATTTGATGAGCTTATCGACATAGTTAAGGACGAGATTGTAAGACTTGGTGGTTATGATGAGAGGACAGAAGTCAGCGGTAAAAGATACAACAGCCGAGGTAATTCAAGATATGGATATATTGTCGCTAGAATTCCTAAGGACAGACTAGGCGAATTTGTGAATGTCGTTAAGGATAACGGAAACATTATTAATGAAACCTCATCATCAGATAATGTAACACTTCAATATGTAGATACTAAGAGTCGCAAAACATCTCTAGAAATCGAGCAGGAAAGATTATGGGCACTCTTAGAAAAGACCGAGAAACTAGAGGATATAGTAACCTTAGAGAGTCGCTTAAGCTCAATACGTCATGAGCTACAGATGTATGAGACAGAGCTTAGAACCATCGATAACAAGGTGGATTACTCTACTGTAACCATATCTATTAATGAGGTTGAAAGAATGACTCCTACCGAGGAGAAGGAAACAGTTCTTACAAGAATCAAGAACGGATTTAGCGAATCCATATTTAATATAACAGAGGGGCTAAAGAACTTCTTCGTGTGGCTAGTAGTAAACCTTCCATATCTGATTATATGGGCAGTAATAATTACAGTTGCTGTGATTATAACTAGAAGATTTTTAAGAAAGCGCAAGGATAGAAGCGTTCAAGGAGTTGTAGATAGAATAAAGGAGACTGAGTCCGAGAAATAGCTATAATAGAAATTAAAAAATGAATAATATCGATTCTCCCCGTTCGAAATAACTGGAAATATATGGGTACAAATGCTAGGATTAAAAAGTGCCATATACTAAACAGCTAATCGAAGGGGGAGTTTTTTAATGAGACAGATAGCAATAATAATTTTACTGGTGATCATGGGTATCCCCGGGTTCACTAGATTAAAAGCACTAGATAAAGTCTATATAGAAGAATATTTAACACCTATGGAGGCACTGGATTTAGTTAAAGAAGCTTATGCTGACAATTTCACAAAAATTAGCCAAGAAGAGAATACTAAGTATTACTTCTATAAGCTGGATATGGCAGACTTTTATTTAGTGTATGAGGACACCGATGAAACTTCCGGACATTATCTTCTTCATCTTTATGAATTCGTTCTGGATGATAAAGATAGTGAAATCGGTCATACGGTAACCTATGGTTGGTATTGGGTAAACCCTTATACTAGCGATATAAGTAAATATCCATAATGAAAATAGTATCATGTCTGGCTATGTTTGTACACATTGATATCTTGGTTCTTCCGCAACCTCTTTGAGCAGCATTTATAGTTAAATTTAATGACTGAAAGGGGATGCTAAGCATTATAATTCTATGATATGTCATAACATATTTAATGTAAGAATCCTCAGCTCCTGCAAATAAAAGGATAGGTCTTGCAAATATATACCCTAGTACAGCCATAGTCAGTGAAATGATGGTTGCTAGTAGTATACCTGATCAGGTTTTATCATTCCACTAACAGCGAAAAAATTCCTCAATTCAATTCATTGAGTTTATTGAGTAAAATATTAATG
>JAQVQL010000342.1 GCA_028701595.1 Herbinix sp. | reverse complement strand
TCTTGATCGGAGACTGTTATCGCTTCTTTGGGTATCAGGATAGCAACAGAGCCATTAGGAACTACTCCGCTTGGTTTTTTTATCATTCTCGGATAATATGTCATATTAGGAACTAAGAACACATCATCACGATCGATATATTCGTAAACTCCCAGATTTTTTAACACTGATCTGTTTAAACGCAGATCGCCCTTGCCCCCATCAATATGTACCAATGATTTTCCGTCACGTGGAATATTTTTGGATTTTATTATCCAAACAGTTGAACGCTTAACACTCATGCTTTTGGTTATCTGACGATCTCTATACACATCAAATACTCCAAAACGTTTTTCTGATAATGTTTTGTCGAAAGCACTGTCTCGATATATGACCCAAGTAGGCAATGCTGCGCCGCAGATATATCTTTGATTTTGCACAATTCTTATACTCCGAGGTATAGACTCGACCAGAACATTACCTCCTTTGCGATTCGTATTAACCAGAAGGAAAATGGTTTCAATATTAATACCACTGAATCCATGTTCTCCGAAATCTACTACTGATTCAATGCGTTTTTTATAAAGTTTTGCGCGGCATGCACTATACTCAATATTGCATAAAAAATTCTTCGGAAGTATAAATCCGACATAATCCGCATACATACAGCTTTTTTCTATAAAAAACGCAGCGAGGTTATTTGCCAGATCATCTTCAAAATCTTTTCTGTACTTTTCTAATCGTCTTGACGCGTAAACTTTTATATATGGGGGGTTTCCAATCACCAGATTATAGTGCTTTGCTGAAATATCCGTTTCTAAATAATCTGCACACAGTATGTTTATTTTTACATTTTCAGGGAATAGGTGTGCCTGCCATAGTTGCTCTGCAATTTTTAATACTGAACCATCAATGTCGATGGCATCGATAATTAATTCTTTTGCATAGGAGTATTTTTTTACGAGAAAAGGAATGAAATTACCCGTCCCAACAGATGGCTCGAGGATATGAATAGATTCTGAGTCGATATATGGCAAGTGCTCAAAAATATATGTCAGTGTTTCCTTTTCTGTGTAGTATGCTGCATTATCTATGCGAAGCGTATTTGCAAGTTCTGATATACGAGATAATGTTGCATTATTAATGCTTTGTATTCTTTGCCCATTCTCGCCGATCTTTATATTCTCGTTTATAAAGTTAAGCAAGTTGTCTGTAATCTGTAGGTTCTTTTTCTTAATTATATTTCTTATCTGTTGATCAACTATGCGCTGAGATTCCATAAATCGCATGATATTGACAGCTACTTTATAAAAAATGTGAGTTGGAACAGCCTCTCCGATACATTGTCGGATATTCGTTTCCTCCTTTTTTAAAAATGATCTTTTCTTTTCGGGAGACATAGCATTTAGCGTTAATAAGTCTTTGGAGTCCCACTTGAAGTCATCAGGGATGGTCATCATAAGCATAAGCTCGCGTATGCTAAAGACTCTATTGTCGCGAGGATGAATTGTATTTTGGCTCGCAAGTTGATCATTTCGCGTATGTACACTTGGTGCAACATGATTCCAAACTTGGCGTCTGTATTTGTCTCCGGTTTTGTTTGCATTTTCAACGCGTTTTCCATCTTTAGTGAATTTATAAGGTCTTTTATCTGCATCTGTATTATCGAATGCAGATTCTCCTTCTCCCAATCCCGATATCCATGGTAGCATATATTCAGGATATACACGAAAGGAATGGTAAATATCGAACGGATTAATCTCACCCATTTCGGTCAGAGGTGGTAAATGACCAATGACATTAAAAAGAGTGGTTTCAGACTCTCTGTCGGGAAATAATTCTATGGGTGAAATAAAGCGAGCAAGCTTTTTGCTTACTCCAATCACAAGCGTACGAGTTCTGCTTGACTTAGATCCATAAAGTTTGAAATTCAAAACGTCGTCATAAAACAAATAATCATTTCCGAGTATTCTATGGTGTGCCTCTCGTATTGACACAACTTCTCCGTTTTCCATAACGCAAGCAGTATCCATAAATGCTGGAACATTTTCAAACACGAAGAACAGCGGTCTTAGCATCATTATCATTTTAAGAGATTCAATTACCAGAGAATTTCTTTCAATATCTTTATCGTTCTTTTTATGGTTAACTACTGACATACCTTGGCACGGTGGTGTCGCGACCACAACTGTGGGCTCTTGAATCCCTTTATTATTTTTCCACCAGTTTACTTCATTTGCAATCAGGTCTTTGGTCTTCTTTTGTGTGATGTCGCCGCATATATAGCCCGACTCTCTTTCACATTTATGATTGTACCGCTGTATATTTAATCGTCGGTTTATTATTTCGTTAGTTGCAATACACTTAAATCCGGCTTGATGAAAGCCATAACAGCCCACGCCAGCAGAACTAAATAAAGATATATAAGTTAATGGAATATTCTTCATAGTAACCTCTTATGATTTCAAAAGTGTTCTTCACGTTTGCATCATATCATATCGCATTCCTTTTGTGAAGGGGGCCCCATACAAATATCACTATAGATCTTAAAGCTTGACGTGGAAGGCAATTTACCCTCTCCCTCAAAGACTTTTGGGAGAGGGCTTGGATTTAAAATCAACCAGAACTGCTTTTGAAAAACTACACATCTTTCGCTCATTCCCTTGCACGAAACGCCTTGACATTGTAGTAATTTCTGCACTTTGTTCCGCAGAACTCGCTTTTAGCGTGTGGGTTGTAATACACCTTTCCACAGTTTTTGCAAACCTTGAGTGGAGATCCCGGTTCAGTAATGAGTATGGCGTAGGCAAGGCGGAGGACGTTCAATAGACTGTCTGTATCCCAGACAAGCTGCGGCGTCTGGCC
>JAQVQL010000341.1 GCA_028701595.1 Herbinix sp. | reverse complement strand
GTATATGATCGAGGAAGGCAATGATAAATTCATATGAATTTATTACTTGTCAAATTGAGTGGTACCGCGGATATAATTCGTCTCAAGTATATTTATACAGGGGCTTTTTTATTGCCATAAATGGTACCAGGTACCGTAGTAAGTACCGATACAAAAACAATATGCAGAGGAGGATAAATCCTCCGTTATTGGTACTAAAAGAATAAAAATTATGAGGAGGATTGGAATGAAAAAGAGATTAATTACAGTAGTTATATTAGCGGCTTTAACAGCAACCCTAATGATGGGATGTTCAAAGAAAGAGGATGGAGAGGTTATAGTTGGTATCGGACAATTTGCCGAGCATGGTTCGCTTGACAATTGTAGAGAAGGGTTTATAGCAGGACTCGAGGAAGCTGGATATAAGGAGGGTGAAAACCTTAAGGTTTTATATGAGAATTCACAGGCAGATGCTAATGTTGCATCACAGATTTCAAAGAATTTTATCGCAAGAGATGCAGACTTAATATGTGCGATTGCCACTCCTATGGCACAAAGCGCTTTCGGCGCAACTAAGAATACGAAGATTCCTGTAATCTTTACCGCTGTAACAGATCCTATTAAGGCTGAGCTTGCTAAGGAAGATGGAAGTCCTAACGGCAATACTACAGGGACTAGCGACAAGCTACCTGTTGAGAAGCAGTTAGAAATGATACGCAAGGTTTTACCTGAAGCTAAAAAGATAGGAATCATGTACAGCACCAGTGAAGTCAATTCGCTTTCTGCAATTGAGGAATATAAGGCAGCAGCTCCAAGTTATGGTTTTGAAATAGTAGAGAGTGGTATTTCAACCATAGCAGATGTCTCTATGGCGGCAGATAGCCTGCTGGAGAAGGTTGACTGTATCAACAACCTTACCGACAATACAGTTGTAAGTGCATTACCTACTATTCTTAACAAGGCTTCAAATAAGAATATACCGGTATTCGGCAGCGAGGTTGAACAAGTTAAGATTGGTTGCTTAGCCTCTATGGGACTTGACTACTTTGATCTTGGAAAGCAAACGGGTAAAATGGCTGCTCAGGTATTAAGCGGAGAAAAGAAAGCAAGTGAAATCAATTTTGAGATTATAGAAGAGTTCGCTTTTTATGGAAATAACGAGGTTGCTAAGAACCTTGGCATTACCTTACCTGGAGAATTGGTGGAGGCTGCCAAAGAGATGTTTGATAATATCGCAGAGTAATCTATGATCAAAAAGGTTAAATTAGATAATATGTAATAATATTGTGCTTAGGAGGAGAAATGAAATGCTAACAATTTTTATTGGTATATTGGAGGAGGGCTTTGCTTATGCAATCCTTGCCTTAGGAGTATACATAACATATAAGATATTGGATTTTCCGGATCTGTCGGTTGATGGAACCTTTCCCTTGGGAGGGGCTATTACGGTAGTTCTTATTACAGCAGGGGTTAATCCGGTATTAACATTGTTACTTTCCTTTCTTACCGGAGCAATTGCAGGAATTATAACAGGAATTATCCATGTGAAGTTCAAGGTAAGAGATTTATTGTCGGGAATTATAGTGATGACAGCCTTGTATTCTATTAATTTACGTATTGCAGGCAGTGCTAATGTACCAATTTATTCAAAGGATTCTATATTTGATAATAGCTTTCTAGACCATGTGATTTCCGAGGACTTTCGGCCATATTTGATGTTAACTATACTCATAGTAATAGTAGTAATAATGAAGATACTATTAGATCAATATTTAAAAACAAAATCAGGCTATCTATTACGGGCGGTAGGAGATAATGAGACTGTTGTGACCGCTCTTGCTAAGGATAAGGGCATTATGAAGATTATAGGTCTATCCATAGCCAATGCATTTGTTGCCTTATCTGGTGGCCTATTTGCTCAGAGAAACGGGTTTTTTGATATAACTATAGGAACCGGAGCACTTGTTACCGGTGTTGCCAGTGTCATTATTGGGACGAATTTATTTCGGAGGATGACATTTGTGAAGGCAACCACCGCTGTTATATTAGGCTCAATATTATATAAGGCATGTGTGCAGGTAGCTATATCCTGTGGGCTTAAAGCACAGGATCAAAAGCTTATTACCTCCGTATTATTCTTGATAATACTTATTACAAGTAATGAAAAGAGAAGGAGGGCTAAGGCGAATGCTTAGATTAATTGATATAAATAAATACTATAATCCTGGGACCTTAAATGAGATGTGCCTATTTAACAGCTTTAATCTAAACATAGAGGAAGGGGAATTTGTATCCGTTGTAGGTAGCAATGGCTCAGGTAAGACCTCCATGTTAAATATTATATGCGGAAGTATTCCCATTGATCAGGGCAGAATCATGATTAATGAGATGGAAATTACAAATACTCCCGAGTATAAAAGACAGACAAGAATAGGAAGAGTATATCAGAATCCTTCATTTGGAACCTGCCCTAATATGACTATACTAGAAAACATGTCGCTGGCTGATAATAAGGGAAAGATATTTAATCTGAGGAGGGGTACTGATAGGAAGCGAATAGATGTATACAAAGAGACTCTTAGAGGCCTAGGATTAGGTCTGGAGGACAAGCTAGAGGTTACTGTGGGATCTCTGTCCGGGGGTCAAAGACAGGCTCTGGCTATAATTATGGCTACTATGACACCTATCGAATTTCTTATATTAGATGAGCACACAGCAGCCCTTGATCCGAAGACGGCTGAGCTGATTATGCATCTTACTGATAATATAGTTAAAGAAAAGAAATTAACAACAATTATGGTTACCCATAACCTTCGCTACGCTGTAGAGTATGGAAATCGCCTTTTAATGATGCATCAGGGTGAAA
>JAQVQL010000340.1 GCA_028701595.1 Herbinix sp. | reverse complement strand
CTTAAATTGTTTGAGGAGCTGTTGGATCAGATGGAAGAGTTGATGTTATAATTATTCCATGCTTATATTCATTTGCTATGTTGGTTCCCCATTTATCATATATTACTTGATTATAGAGATGGGTAGCCAAGATATCCTGGTTTAGCATCTGCATTCCTAGATTATCTAGTTGCTTATTCGCTCTGGATACCTTTGTAATTACAGGAAGCCTTCCTATACTTTTAATCTTACGAATAAGATGGGAGGCTTCCTTTTTCATACCTAAAACACGTAAATAATAAACAATATCTTTTTCAAGATATTCCTGGAAATTTTCTTTCCTTATATTAAGAAGAACATGAATAAGTGCCCGGTTAACTCTGGTCAAGGTAATGTTCTTTGTCTTAATGATTTGGGATAATTCTCTGATGCCTATACCCTGAATATCAATATTCTTAATTCTATCTGCAATATCTGAAGATAAATCAAGATAAGCCGAAAGCTCCCTACTGCTCTCAGATAAAAGCTTGTATTTAATAATAGGGGAAAAATCTTCTATGGTAATCGGATATGTGATTAAAGAATTATCGGTAAAATAGTCATGTACGCTTTTGGGAACACTATCTTTAGTGAATGATAAATCTATCTCTGAAGCCCCTTCCAGAATCTTCCTTATAGCGGTTGCAGAGCTTATTAATGAGCCAGGTTCCTCATCGTGGTAATTAGCCACATGTCTTTTAATGGTAAAGGGAGCTATGGAGGAATCTATCTGCTTAAGTGCCTTGATATATTCAATACCCAATATATTATTGGGCTCAGATATGACCTTTAATATATAACTGTTGTTAGATTCTGAGTCTTTATCTAGTATATATTTCGAAGCTTTAGCTCTGGCAGCAGGATAAGAGAAGCCCTCCCTGATATAAGAGTACAAAATGCTCTGGAAGCTTTCATTGGAATAGTAAAAGAGGTTAGCGGATTCCTCTAAATCCTTGATTTCGCCACTCTCGCTTCCGAAGCAAAGATAATCTACAATACCCAAGCTGTTTAGCAATGATACTGCTCCAAGGGCAAAGTACTGGGCACTTCCGGTGCTATAGCACACTGGAAGCTCGAATACCAAATCGACGCCGTTATCTAAAGCCATGAGACAGCGATCATATTTGCTAATAATTGCAGGAGCACCCCGTTGCACAAAATCTCCGCTCATTACAGCGATTACATAATCTGCACCTGTGATTTTTTTGGCCTCTTCAATATGGTACTTATGGCCGTTATGGAACGGATTATATTCTGTTATGATTCCTAAGACCTTCATTATCGGCCATCCTTTCAAGGCTTGAATTTCTGAGCTCTATTATGTAATTTTACTATAGGTTGCATAAAAAGTATAGAAAAAGTACTTATTTGCTTCAAGAAGTATTAAAACTACTTGTGCCAATTTAATATTTGTTCTATAATCAAGGGTGGGTGTTAATGAGAAATATTTTATAATAATGAATAAGAGATGTTAGGAAGGAGAAACATCATGAGCTTTATTGATGACATTAAACTAAGAGCAAAAGGTGACAAAAAGACTATCGTTTTACCTGAGACTGGAGATAGGAGAACATTAGAAGCCGCTAGTACCATTCTTTCAGAGGAACTTGCAAATATTGTATTGATAGGTAATAAGGAAGAGATAATTAAAGGCGCTAATGGTCTAGATTTATCGAAGGCAATGATTCTTGATCCCAAAAACACAGACAAGCTTGAGGCATATACTGATCTGCTGTTTGAACTTAGAAAAAACAAGGGAATGACTCCGGATGCGGCAAGGGAATTATTAACGAATCAACCACTATACTTTGGAGTAACTATGGTTAAAGCAGGAGACGCCGATGGTATGGTAGCTGGTGCTGTTTACTCTACTGCTGATGTACTTCGCTCAGCACTTCAGGTAATAAAGACCGCTCCGGGTACGAGGCTTGTTTCGGCCTTTTTCTTGATGGTAGTACCAAATTGTGAATATGGTGCAAATGGTACCTTTATATTTGCAGACAGCGGATTAGTTCAGAATCCCTCTGCAGAAGAGCTTGCTGAGATAGCGGCTAGTAGCGCAAAGAGTTTTGAACTTCTGGTTGAGACTGAGCCTGTAGTCGGAATGCTTTCACATTCCACAAAGGGTAGCGCATCCCATCCAGATGTTGATAAGGTTATAGAAGCTACAAAGATTGCAAAGGAAGCATATCCTGACATTAAGCTTGATGGAGAGTTTCAGCTAGATGCAGCCATAGTTCCTTCTGTAGGAGCATCTAAGGCTCCTGGAAGTGAAGTAGCAGGTAAAGTCAATGTGCTAGTATTCCCTGACCTTGATTCCGGTAATATTGGATATAAGCTAACTCAAAGACTAGCAAAAGCAGAGGCTTACGGACCTATTACTCAGGGCCTTGCTAAGCCTGTAAATGACCTGTCAAGAGGTTGTATCGCAGATGATATAGTCGGAGTAGTTGCAATTACTGCTGTACAGGCACAAGCAAATAGATAAATAAATTGGAGGATATGTAAATGATAGTACTAGTAATAAACTGCGGTAGTTCATCTTTAAAATATCAGCTTATAGATTCTGATACAAAGAAGGCTTTAGCGGTTGGTATATGTGAACGAATTGGGTTAGAAATAGGGTGTTTAAAGCATACGCCAGCAGGTCATGACAAGATTGTGATTGACACAAAAATGGAGAACCATGAAGTAGCCGTATCGCTTGTACTCAATGCTCTTACAGATAAGAATCATGGCGTTATCAAAGATTTATCCGAAATTCAAGCTGTAGGACATAGGGTTGTCCATGGTGGAGAAAAGTTCTCTTCTTCTACTATAATCACAGAT
>JAQVQL010000339.1 GCA_028701595.1 Herbinix sp. | reverse complement strand
TTTATTCCATATGGCTTTTTCGCTATCTTAGTATTGCGTAATAAATCAAAATTAGTAAGACTATTATTCCTGCTCTTACTTCCAATCGCAATTGAATTATTCCAATATTTCACATTCCCTGGTAGATGCGATATTGATGATGTAATTTATGCCTTTATTGGAGGCTCACTAGGTGGATTATGGTTTCATATTACCAACACCCTCTATCGTGCTTTTTCAGGTAATGATTTCTTGACCAAGGATTCTGATTATATATATTCTAATAGTACATTGCATTTTTAGTTACCGGTATTATTATTTCCCTTCCAGAAATCCATGACCATATTAGTCATTGAGTCCAAATTTACAGGTTCAAAGGGAAACCACTCCTTGGGAAATAATTGATAGTACTGATTTTGAAGAAATCTCTCATCCAATAATAGAATTGCGCCACGGTCCTCATTCGTTCGGATAACTCGTCCGGCTGATTGTAGGACCTTGTTCATGCCCTGATAAAGGTAGGCATAATCAAAACCATTATTATTCTTGGCATCAAAATATCCGCGAAACAGCTCTCTTTCATTACATACCATCGGTAGACCTGTTCCCACTACGACAGCCCCTATCAGTCTGCTACTTTTTAGATCTATTCCTTCACTGAATATTCCTCCCATTACGCAAAATGCAACTCTTGAGGTATCTGGCTCTTCCACGAATTCTTCAAGAAATAATTCCCTATCTTCCTCGGTCATACTACTGTTTTGCATAACAAGGCCGGTTATTTCGCCCTCAGCAAGATCATAAATTGATTGCATCATTTGATATGAAGGAAAGAATACCAGATAATTTCCTGTCCTTAGTCTTGTAAACTCCTTTATATATTCCAGTATTTTAGCATATTCTCTTTTGTTTCTACGAGAATATTTCGTGCTGACATCGGCTGCAACCATAATCAGCCTGTTCTCTTTACTAAATGAAGATGGTGCATATACCGCATAATCTTCGTTTTTACCACCCAGCTGTTCCTTATAATAGCTTATGGGAAGTAAGGTAGCCGAAAATAACACAGCACTTCTTCCCCTCTCGTAGCATTTCATCAAATTTCTTGAAGGGTCCATGCACTGTAGTTTTATTCTAAATCTTCCAGCTTCATCATAATCCGTATAGATTGTATAATTATCATCAAGTACTTCGTATATGTTCAAAAAATGCCTTATATCTAAATAAAGCTTAACTATCTCGTCCCTGCCATCGTTTCCCCTGCTCTCCTGCAGGTATACTTCGTACTCAGTCATTAGCCCCATCAGATGCATATAAAGTCCATCAATTTCCTGGGCTAACTCAAATTCATCACATTCTCTTTTAAGCTTAAGAAGGTCCTTATTGCATTGGTCAAGTAGTCTTGTAAGCTTGGCATTTCCATCCTTTATGCTCCGCTTTACAATAAGAAAATCATCCTTATGTAAAATCGCACTATACATTTCTCTTGCCCTATCTACCAGATTATGTGCCTCATCTATCAAAAACACAAAATCCTCTTGCTTATCATTCATGAAAAATCTTCGAAGATATACATTGGGATCAAAGACATAGTTATAATCGCATATAATTGCATCTGACCACAGGGTTACATCCAAGGACATTTCAAAGGGACAGACATTATGCTTCTCTGCGTAGGATAAAATCAGATCTCTGCTTATCTCATTCTCAGAAACAAGCAAATCAAATACCGCATCATTTACCCTATCATAGTGGCCTTTGGCTCTGGGACAGGAGATAGGATTACAGTCTGGTTTATCTAGTACACACACCTTTTCCTTTGCAGTGATGGTGGTTACCTTCATAGAAGCACCGTACTCAGAGAGTAAGTGAAATGTCTCTTCCGCTACAGTTCTTGTAATAGTCTTTGCAGTAAGATAAAATATCTTATTTACAATACCCACACCCATTGCTTTGACGGTTGGAAAAACTGTTGATATGGTTTTCCCTACCCCTGTAGGGGCTTCTATAAACAGCTTCTTCTTTCTAAGAATTGTTTTGTAAACACCAGTAACAAGGTCTTTTTGCCCTTCCCTATATTCAAAGGGAAAATCAAGATTATTAATCTCATCATCCCTTTTAAGAAGCCATTTCATCTGCCACACAGCCCACTTAGCATATTCATTAATCAACTTCTCAAACCATTCAATAAGCTCATCAAGAGAAAATACCTCCTCGAAGTACTTAAGACTCTCCGTCTCTAGATTGCAATATGTCAGTCTTATTCCTATTCGCGAATGCTGATATTTAACTGCATATATATAGGCATAGCATATCGCCTGAGCCCTGTGAACAGATACAGGCTCAGTTAAATGATTAACGTCCATATATACCCCTTTTATCTCATCAATAGTAATTTCCGGTTTATCCATTTCCTCCTCCGGGGATATAAGAACGGAGAAAACATCATCCTTTATCAGATTGTTGGTAATTATTCCGTCTGCCCTGCCGTCCACGGTTAAGTCAAAGGATACATCATCATATGTTATTGGAAGCGTAATGCTAAGGGGTACCTCAGCTGTATAGTTGGCACCCATTTGCTTTTGAAGCTTTCTATGAATGCGTCCTCCGGCTTGCATTGCCTCCACCTCGTTCTTACCACTGCGGGTATTATCAAGGTCTCCCGATCTCATTATAAATTCCACAAGGTTTCTCACGGATATCTTAATTTCTTTACTCATCTTGCTCCTCATTTGGATTTCCCTTTAATACTGATTTGTCCAAGTTTGTTTGATAATTTTATTGCTAAATATATGTTTTACACTTGCATTTTTTTCCTCAATCTGATACATTCTATGTATATTCCTCTGGTATGTAAATAAGGGGTAAATATATTTAAAAGAGAGG
>JAQVQL010000338.1 GCA_028701595.1 Herbinix sp. | reverse complement strand
TAAGCAATAGTTTTCGTAATTTTCGTAATATACGTAATAATTTACAAGTATACGGAAAGAGATATTGAATATAAGAAGAAGAAAGGTTATACTGTGAATATTGAAATTACATATAGGAGAGTAATCCATGGTAACGATTAAAGACATTGCAAATAGATTAGGTATAGCTGTCAGTACTGTATCCAAGGGCTTAAATAATGCCAGTGATATCAGTGAGGAAACCAGGCAGCTTGTTTTAGATACCGCAATAGAGATGGGTTACACCTCAAAAAAGCTAAAGGCATCTGGTTCCAGAAAGGTATGCATCTTCATTGAAAATATGGACTATGAGAATATCGAGCAATTTGGCTATGAGATTATTGTCGGATTTAAGCTCTCTGCTGCCAGAAGAAAATGGGATGTCTCTGTAATTCCTACGAATCTTAATCTTCAGACAACAGAAAAATACGATTCATATATGCTTAAGAATGGTTACAGTGGCGCATTTCTTCTTGGCTTTACCTTGCATGATGACTGGGTTAAGCAGCTAAATAAAACGACTGTTCCCACCGTATTACTCGATAACTATATTGAAAGAAATGTACATGTGGGTTATGTCGGGACAGATAGTTTTGAAGGTATAGATTCGGCTGTAAGTCATCTATATGATTTAGGACATAAAAAAATAGCCTTCCTTAATGGTGCTAAGAACTCTATGGTATCCGAGCAGCGCAGGCAGGCATTTGTAAACAGCATGATAAAGCAAAGGCTTATTCCAAAGGAAAAGCTTATTCAATATGGATATTATGTTCCGGATTGTGCCAAGGACTACGTTCCGGGCTTTATAGAAAATGGTGCTACTGCCATAATGTGCGCCAGTGATCTCATAGCTACCGGTGTTATAGCTGAGGTATTAAAGCATGGACTACGAGTTCCTGAAGATATCAGCGTAATAGGCTTTGATGACCTGCCAATTGCATCACAGCTATCTCCTTCATTAACAACAATCAGACAGGACCGTACTGACCTTGGTAAAAGCGCTTTCCTATTACTTGATGGATTGGTTCATGGTATATCCACGAGTAAGCTTTTGCTACGAGCAAAATTCATAACTAGAGAGTCTACTGGTCCAAAGAAGGCATAGAACCTCTTATTGATATCTAGCCTTATCTTCTAAATAAGGTTCATACATCATTAAGGCGTGGTTTTCAGTAACATATTCATCTGCAATTTCTTTTCCTTCCATGTCGAAGATTTTTCGATAGATTTTATTATGACGGCTATATTTACCAAACAGCTCTCTTTTCATATAATGTTCTTTCTCATATACCTTGTAGGTTTCAATCAACTTTACGTTTGTCCTCCAGCAACCATAGAGCATTGAATCATCCAACCATATTTTTAATTGTACAGGTGTTTTTGTATCGTTGCGAATCATTAGGTCTCTATAATTATAAACACAGGTCGCTCCACTTCCAAAGGGTAGTATTCTATTGCTATCAGGAAAAACATCATAACTATGTCGATAGCGTTCTATAACAGTAAGAGGAGTATGTATTGTCATCCAATAGATAAGATTAGAAAGCTGACATAGACCCCCGCCAATTCCTTCTTTAACAGTACCATTAAACAAAATCATACCTTCTTTATACCCTTTTCTTTTTGTTGGTTTACCTATAAGTTTCCAATAGGAAAAGGTCTCTCCTGGCTTAACTATAACTTCATTTACTTTATTTACAGCTATTTTCAAATTCTCTATCTTATTATGTTGGAGATACATATCTACATCCTTCAATTGACGTAATAATGGTGTACTATGACGAAAATAAGTATATCGATATGGTATAGAATCTCTTGTTGTTGCAAACTTAATATCTCCAAAAATCCAATACAATCTTCTTTTAGATCTATAAAAGAATTTTCCAAGTAAAATTCGGATTTTAGTTCTCCTTTTAGGTTTTATGCTAGCATATTCCATTCTTTCCCCATCCTTCTTTATGAAATGGCTCTGGAGTGTTTGGAAACATATTGTTATGCGTAGTATCATAAAAAATTTTCTTTTACATATTCTGATAGCACTCCTCCGATTTGTAAAATATTAACATTTCGAACTTTGAATTCATAAATATGCTTACATAATACTAACCTACAGACTGTACAATACATAGTTTACCGCGACTTGGATTTCTTTTATTCCATTCATAAGTTATACCGTATTCAGTACCATCAGTTTTCAATACATTTAATACAATCATCGGACAATCCAATGTTACATCATATCTATCAGTTTTAATAATAATTTCCATCTTATCTGTATTGATTTCATCGATATTTGTAACGAACGATGTGCTTACCGTTTGAAATCTGTCTGATAGATACATCGTTTGACCAATAAACAAAACAAACAGTAAAGTTGCTAAAAACAAATTTGACTTTAATTCTTTTTCTTTTATCATATTTAATATCAAGGATATTAGCCAGATTACCGTAGTAATAATACTTAATAACGGGATTATTGCAAAGACTTCGTGAATATTGTAACTAAAAATAGTATAAATCCCATATCTCGACATCTCAGCATCGCAAAGATACAACAACCATAAAATTAATCCAGTCAGAATTATAAGCATACTTGTGTTTTTCTCATTCATAAACATTCCCCCATTAAGTTAATAAATATATTGTAGCAATAGATAACAATTACGAATTAAAAACTACAGAGCCTTGCTCATATTGATATTGCGCATAACGTTCCGTGTTCCCGATGCCCCTGAGCCTACAGGCGACTGCTCATGCCGGGGTACCCTTTGGGTCAGCTAATGCAGTCGGCGGCTCGGTTGGTGAATGGGTGTCCGGGAACATATTGTTATGCGTTGTAATTTACGGAAAGCTCAC
>JAQVQL010000337.1 GCA_028701595.1 Herbinix sp. | reverse complement strand
TGGCAGTATTGGTATCAGGAGGGGGAACAAATCTTCAGGCCTTGCTTGATTCGATGGACATGGGTAAGCTTCCTGGTGTATCTATCGAGGTGGTTATAAGCAGTAAGGAGAAGGCGTATGCCCTAGAAAGAGCTAGAGCCCATGATATTGCTACAGCTGTGATTAAAAAGAAGGATTATAATACCCCCGAACAATTTGATCAGGCTTTTTATAGCTTGCTTGACGATTATAGTATTGACCTGATAGTTCTTGCAGGCTTTTTGTTGATATTACCCTTAAATATAGTAAGGCATTATAAGAATAGAATCATAAATGTTCATCCGTCCTTAATTCCTGCATTCTGTGGAGAGGGATTTTATGGACTTAAGGTTCATGAAGCAGTAATATCCCGTGGGGTCAAGCTGACAGGAGCAACCGTGCATTTTGTAGATGAGGGAACGGACACGGGTCCAATAATTCTTCAAAAAGCAGTACAATTGCAAGATGGTGACACTCCAGAAACTCTTCAAAAAAGAGTTATGGAGGAGGCTGAATGGATTATCCTTCCTGAGGCAGTTAGACTTATATCTGAGAATCGTATTAAAGTAATAGACGATACTGTAATAATAATGTAGCAGTATTGTATGATAGCGTAATGGTGGCTAACACCTATACTAAAGTATAAATCGGAGGAAACATTATGAAAGTATTAATCATAGGCGGAGGCGGAAGAGAGCATGCCATTGCATGGAAGGTAGCAAAGAGCTCTAAGGTTAAAAAGCTATATTGTGCTCCAGGAAATGCCGGTATCCAGGAATGTGCAGAGTGTATCGAAATACCCGTTACTAACCATGAGAAGCTTTCCGATTTTGCATTATCAAAAGAAATAGATCTTACAATTATAGGTCCGGATGATCCACTTGCAGCTGGTATAGTAGATGTATTTGAGAAGAAGGGTCTTCGTGTATTTGGGCCTAGAAGGAATGCGGCTATAATTGAAAGCTCTAAGATATTTGCCAAAGACCTTATGAAGAAATACAATATTCCTTCAGCCGCTTATGAAACTTTTAGTTCACCAGATACAGCTATAGAATATCTTAAAACAAGCAAGTATCCGATTGTTATTAAGGCAGATGGTCTTGCTCTGGGAAAAGGCGTTCTTATCTGCATGGACTATGATGAAGCAGTAAAGGCAGTTAAATCAATAATGGTTGATAAGCAGTTTGGTTTAGCTGGGAATAGAATTATTATTGAGGATTTTATAGAAGGGCCTGAGGTATCTGTTCTCGCATTTTGTGACGGAACACACATTTTACCCATGACCAGCGCTCAGGACCATAAAAGAGCATTAGATAATGATATGGGACTTAATACTGGAGGAATGGGTACGTTTTCACCTAGTCCCTTTTATACGGAGAAAGTAGATGAATTCTGCAAGCAGTATATCTATCAACCTACTATGGATGCCATGAAGGCCGAGGGAAGAGATTTTATCGGTATATTATTTATCGGATTGATGCTGACAGAGGATGGACCCAAGGTACTTGAGTACAATGCCAGGTTTGGTGACCCCGAGGCACAGGTAGTTCTTCCGAGACTTAAAAACGATTTGGTTGAGGTGTTTGAAGCTTGTATAGATGGAGGCTTGGATGAGATTGATTTATCCTTTGAGCAGAACGCGGCAGTATGCGTTGTTCTAGCCTCAGACGGATATCCTGAGAAATATGATAAGGGCTTTGAAATACAAGGATTAGAAGACTTCTCTGTTACCGATGAATATCATGTATTTCATGCCGCCACAAAAAAGGAAAACGGACGAATTCTTACCAACGGAGGAAGAGTCTTAGGTGTAACAGCCTTAGGAAGCAACCTGAAAGAAGCCAGAGCCAATGCCTATAAGGCTACAGAGAAGATTTATTTTAAGAACAAATATATGAGAACTGACATCGGAAAAGCGATAGAGTAGTATGTTATAATCCCTTCCCATAGCGATTATTGGGAAGGGATTTTGAAATTTAGCATCCTATTCAAGATAAACCCTTTTATAACATCATCTGACATGAAATACAGCAAATGCCACAGAACTGCCATAGTTCTTTTTTATGATAAGTCAATAATATCGACAGCATGTCGACAGTTATTGTTGTTTGAAAGGAGTACTTGATGAGAAAGCGCTTTTACCATAGATGGATTATATTTATACTCTGCATAGGAATTTTGTGGCCTAATTATATACATAATTCAAAAGTATCTGCTTCTGGTAAGGGAACAGTTATAGCTGGAACACTTAATGTAAGAAAAGACCCATCTACTTCTGCGCAAGTAACGCAGCTTTCAGATGGTACTTTTGTATATCTTCGTAAAGACGAGACGGTTACTATACTAGAGACAGAAGGTGATTGGTACTATGTGTCTCTACAATTTAACGGAAAGACAGTAAAGGGATATGTACATAGTGATTATATTAATGTAACTGTTAGTCCTTCTCCGACTCCCACACCCTCACCTAAGCCTACGCCAACTCCTAAACCAACACCAAAACCTGAAAGCAGTGGAGGGACCACTACAGAGGGAGGATATAAGCACGAGGGCATAGTGACTGCAAGTTCATTGAATATAAGAAGCAAAGCTGGGACTAATAATCCAGTGGTTGGGTCTTTGATAAAAGATAACAAAGTCACGATTATAGGCGAAGCTATGGATGGCAATACAAAATGGTATCAGATTAGCCTAGAAAGTGAAGGGACTACAGTAACGGGTTATGTATCCTGTATATATATAAAATTAAATATTAAGAAAAGTATAAAGGCAAAAATAACAGTATCAAAAGTAAACATTCGTAAGTCAGCAGGAAACAATGCTATTACTCTAAAGAATGATGCAGGCAATATCGTGT
>JAQVQL010000336.1 GCA_028701595.1 Herbinix sp. | reverse complement strand
AAAAAGGATTTATGGGTACCTCCCACAAATCCTTTTGTGTTCTAGATAATTATTTATTTTGTATATTTTTCAGTTCTTCGAAAACAACATCATTTAGTACCTTAATATAGGTTCCCTTCATTCCTGATGAGCGGGATTCTATTACTCCAGCACTTTCAAATTTTCTAAGAGCATTGACTATTACTGATCTGGTGATACCTACCCTGTCGGCAATTCTACTTGCAACAAGTATTCCTTCGCTTCCCTTTAACTCAGTAAATATATGCTGAATTGCTTCAAGCTCTGAAAATGATAGAGTACTTATCGCAGATTTTACAATCTGTATCTTACGATTTTCCTCGGCATTTTCCTCATTGACTGAACGCATCATCTCAAGGCCTACTACTGTTGTACCATATTCGCTTAAGATAATATCATCTAAGGTGTATTGAGCACCTGTCTTATAGATAAATAATGTTCCTAATCTTTCTCCAGCTATGTCGATTGGTGTAATAATTGCCTGATATACATCTAAATTGTCTAATTCAAAACCTAGAGTACCGAGGTTTACATTCTCCTTAGTTGATAATATATTAAGGAGTCTCTCATTTAATAATGTGTCAATATACCTTCCGACTGCATCCTTAATTAGTTCTTTGATTTCAACGATATCCGGATTGTTCTTTATACCTAATACCTTACCCTTTTTACTGATGACCAGTACGTTGGAATCCAGTATGTCACTTAGTACAACACAGATGTCATTGAATACCACCTTATGCGAATTGTTATTATGCAGAAGATTATTAATCTTCCTAGTCTTGTCAAGTAATTGTACACTCATTAATCAGTTCCTCCAATATTATTCTTATCCATATAAGCGTTTGGTACAAAGAGTTCGACTAAATAAGGCAATACAATAGATTGCTACTAATTGTATTACCTTTTTCATCTTATCATATATTATTTTCAAAAACAATACTTTATTCTATCTTTTGACGCACTTTTTTAGCTGATTTTCAATTTTTCTATCCAATTTTGTATTAATAAGCTATAAAACTAATTCATACTAATAGAAAAATAAGATTTATTAATCGGTTGAATTGTCATTGGCGGACGTTACATAACCACAGGTATCATTACTACATACCAGCTTTTTCCCTTTTTCTAGCATAACACTTTGACATTTTGAGCATTTCTCCTTTGAGGGCTTCTGCCAAGTCATAAAGCTACAATCAGGATGATTACTACAGCCAAAATACCTTCTTCCCTTTTTAGTCTTTCTAATTACGACATCTCCACCACAGGATGGACATTCCACACCTATCTTTTCGAGATAGGTCTTTGTATTTCTACAATCGGGAAAGCCGGGACAACCCAAGAATTTTCCATGGGGTCCATACTTAATTACCATGTTTCTGCCACATAACTCACAGATTTCCTCACTAATCTCATCAGCAATATGAATCTTATCTAACTGTTTCTGAGCATTTTCTACTGCCTCATCTAGATCAGGATAAAAGTTCCTTATTAAGGTCTTCCATTCCACAACACCGTCTTCTACGCTGTCAAGCAAGGATTCCATATTAGCGGTAAAATTCACATCCACAATACTGGGAAATGCTTTCACCATGATATTATTCACAGCCTCTCCAAGCTCGGTTGTATAGAGATTCTTATTCTCTTTAATTACATATCTTCTGGCTATTATGGTGCTAATAGTAGGGGAATAGGTACTGGGTCTTCCGATTCCAAGCTCCTCTAAAGTCTTAACAAGAGAAGCCTCAGTGTAATGGGAGGGTGCTTGAGTAAAATGCTGGCTCTTTTTAAGCTCACTAAGGTTAAGCGTATCGCCTTCATTTAATGTCTCATAGGTAGCCCTAATATCCTCGTTGTCGTCATCCAGTTGATATACGCTTAAAAAGCCTTCGAACAACAGCTTAGAGGCAGCGGTGGAGAACCAATGCTCGTTGCCCTCTATCTTAATCGATGTTGTTTCATATCTCGCAGGCTGCATTCTACTGGCTACAAATCGCTTCCATATAAGCTGATATAGACGGTACTGATCCCTTGATAAGGAATCTTTAATCTCCGCAGGTGCAAACTCCACATTTGTAGGACGAATTGCCTCATGAGCATCCTGGACTCTCTTTCCCGTGCGGCCGTTATTTGCCACTAAACTAACAAATTCCTTGCCGTATTCTCTCTCTATATATTCCTTAGCTAGGGCATCAGCCTCGCTACTTATGCGAACCGAATCTGTACGTAGGTAAGTAATCAAACCTATGCTTCCATGCCCCTTAATGCTTATTCCTTCATATAATTGCTGTGCCATCTGCATTGTCTTTTTAGTAGAAAAATTTAATGTCTTTGCGGCCTCCTGTTGAAGCGTACTGGTAGTAAAGGGTAGAGGCGATTTTCTTATCCTCTCTCCTCTCTTAATCTCCTTTATAATAAAGTTTGCATTTTCTAGTTCATCTACTATCTTTGTTGCTTCTTTATCTGAACCAACAACTGTCTTAGTCTTGTTCTTTCCAATATATTTTGCCACAAGAGGGTTTTTCTTGTCCTGAAGAACAAACTGCGCTTCCAGGTTCCAATATTCCTCAGGTATGAATGAGTTAATTTCTTCCTCTCTGTCACATATTATTCTAAGCGCAACTGATTGCACTCTACCTGCACTTAATCCTCTTTTTATCTTGCTCCATAGCAATGGACTAATAGTATATCCAACCATTCGATCTAAGACTCTTCTGGCTTGTTGTGCATCTATTAGATCCATATCCAGCTTTCTTGCCTGCTTAATGGATATTTTTTTCCGTATTGAAAGTCTTTGCGCTTCAGTAGCAGCCTCCCTGCCAATTTGAGCGACAAAATTTTCAGGTCTCAATAATTCCTT
>JAQVQL010000335.1 GCA_028701595.1 Herbinix sp. | reverse complement strand
GCGAATAAGCAGATTAGTCAATGAGTTCATAATCTGCAAATTTATAATATGATAACGAAAGTTGGGGAGTAATGTCTATTAATTTATATATAACGGAAAAACCGAGTGTTGCTTTGGAATTTGCCAAAGCCTTGAAGATAACAGGTAAAAGGCAGGACGGATATATAGAAACCGGTGATAGTATAGTTACTTGGTGTGTAGGCCATCTTGTCACTATGAGCTATCCGGAAGCATATGATCCAGCCTTGAAAAAATGGAGAATGGAGCCACTTCCATTTCTTCCAAAAGAATTTCGATATGAAGTAATACCTAATGTTAAAAAACAATTTCAAATAGTTAAAGGGCTCCTAAATCGTAAGGATGTTAGTACAATATATGTCTGTACAGATTCTGGACGGGAAGGAGAATACATATATCGCCTGGTAGATCAGATTGCAAAGGTAGCGAATACCAAGGTCAAGAAGAGGGTGTGGATAGACTCTCAGACTGAGGAGGAGATACATAGAGGAATTAGGGAAGCTAAGCCACTGAGTGCCTACGATAACCTGTCTGATGCAGCATATCTTCGCGCTAAGGAAGATTATCTAATGGGTATAAATTTTTCTAGGATTTTAACCTTGAAGTACGGCAATTCGGTTCAGGACTTCCTACATAGTAAAAAATGGTCTGCAATATCTGTCGGAAGGGTTATGACCTGTGTACTGGGAATGGTAGTAAGAAGAGAAAGAGAAATAAGAAGCTTTGTAAAGACACCCTTTTATCGTGTACTTTCTACCTTCGGATTACAGACAGAAGGGTTTAGCGGTGAGCTTTCCGGCGAGTTTAAAGCTGTGGAGGGCTCGGCCTATTATAATTCTCCTCTGCTTTATAAGGAGAACGGCTTTCTAGAAAGAGCATCTGCAGTTAAGCTAATAAATCAGCTGGCAAAGGATCGCCCAATATATAATGAGGACGGCACATGGGAGTGTGATAATTCATCCGATAATATGCTGCTTGGAGATATCACGCAGATGGAGAAAAAGAAGGAAAATAAGAATCCCCCCTTGCTATATAACCTGGCAGAGCTTCAGAATGATTGCTCAAGGATGTATAAGATAAGCCCCGATGAGACATTAAAAATTGTTCAAGAGCTATATGAAAAGAAGCTTGTTACATATCCTAGAACCGATGCCAGAGTATTGTCAACCTCTGTAGCAAAGGAGATAGATAAGAATATTAGGGGACTCAAAAACTATTCAAAGCTAAATGGATTTGCAGAAAAAATTATTAATACCCAAGCATTTAAGGGTATAGAGAAAACAAGATATGTTAATGACAGTAAGATTACCGATCACTATGCGATTATTCCAACTGGACAAGGTATTAATGCCTTAAATAGCGTATCAGCCACTGCCGAGAGGGTATATGAAGCTATAGCAAGACGTTTTTTAAGTATTTTTTATCCGGCGGCTGTATATAGAAGAATTAATATAACAATTCAGATAGAAGGAGAATCCTTCTTCTCGACATTTCGCATGCTGGAGCAGGAGGGATATTTTGAGGTGGCAGGAAATCCTTCTGCCTCCAAAGAAAAGCAGAATAATGCTGATAAACAGGATAAACAAGCTGATACTGAAGAGAATGGTGAGCAGGAGGATGATACCAGAGATCAGAGCTTTATTGAGGCTGTAATGAGTCTGAAAAAAGGGATGAAGCTTCCTGTGAATGGATTGGGTATTAAGGAGGGTGAGACATCGCCGCCTAAGAGATATAGTTCAGGTACCCTAATACTTGCCATGGAAAATGCAGGACAGCTTATAGAGGATGATGAGCTTCGTGCGCAAATAAAAGGTAGCGGAATAGGGACCAGTGCCACCAGAGCCGAGATACTGAATAAGCTTGTCAAGATTTCTTATTTGGAGTTAAATAAAAAGACTCAGATCGTTACTCCAGCACTTCTTGGAGAAATGGTATATGAAGTGGTTAATGCATCTATAAAATCTCTGCTTAATGCGGAGCTAACAGCAAGCTGGGAGAAGGGTCTTGCTTATGTAGAGGATGGAAGCATCACTAAGGAAGAATATATGGATAAACTTGAGGGGTTTGTAGGGCGTATGGTAAACGGTGTCAAGGCCATGAGTAATCATACTCATCTTACGAATAATTTTAGGAAGGTGTCTTCCTTCTATAAATAATAAAAAATATGTTTGGAAAGTATTTTTTGATGACAATTATAGTATAATGTGATAATATTACGCCTGTGATGAAATCTAAAATCATATTATCAGGGAGGATAATACCTCCGTTATAAGTTACAAAAAATTGTGTTTATATTGGAGGTATGTTATGGATATAATTATTAAGAGGGATTATGAACAAATGAGCAAATGCGCAGCAGAGTATGTAGCTGCTCTTATAAAGAAAAAGCCTAACTGTGTTATTGGCTTTGCTACAGGGAGTACACCTATAGGAACCTATCGTGAGTTGATTCGTATGCACAAGGAGGGCTTGGATTTTTCAAATATCATAGCCTTTAATTTGGATGAATATTATGGAATCGGAATGGATTTATCAAAGCCATATGCAATGGATCAGAGCTACCACAGATTCATGTATGAAGAGATTTTCCAGCACATAAATATAAAAAGTGAAAACATACATATACCAGATGGGCTTACTAAAAACCCAGAGGAGTTCTGTAAAGAATATGAAGAAGCTATAAAGGAAGCGGGTGGGATTGATCTTCAGCTGCTTGGAATAGGTGGAGATGGACATTGGGCCTTCAATGAGCCGGGTGCTTCTCTTGATTCCAGAACTAGAATTGAGAAGCTCAGCGAGCAGACACTGAATGATAATTATGAAGCGTTTTATAAGTCAGGAGGCTATTCAAGGAATGAGATGCCACATTAT
>JAQVQL010000334.1 GCA_028701595.1 Herbinix sp. | reverse complement strand
TGATGTGGTGAACCTATAACTCCTGCTGTTGCTGAGGTAATATTTCCACCTTCCAGCCCTTGCGTGTATGGTGTTCCGCCTCTGTAGCTAGCTTTTGTAGTTGATTTGTTGACAGCAACTCCTTATGATACATCAACTGTTCCACTTGTGAATTTTGTATTACCAACCTCACCGGTTAAGGGCAATGTTATAAGCATGGAATTAACTTGCTGTATTTCTATACCACTATTACCGTATATTCCTATACCTTGAACACTATTTGAAACATCGATTTCTATATTTCCTGCCGTATTAATTATAGTTTTCCCATTTGAAAATATTCCTCGTCCTTGATTCTTTGAATTTGTTATAGTAGCGAAATATTCTGCTTGATCTTGAATTATTACAGAACCTCTTCCAGCATAAATACCAGTTATACTATTAGTAGTTTGTTCTCCAGTATATTCGGCTTTTATTGTTAGTTTAACTTCACCGCCGATGAACACGGAAGGGTTTTCAGTCATGGCACTCCATCCATTTGCAATTGCCGCACCATTGTAAGATGAATTTATCTCAATTTCTAGTAATGCTACACTATCTGATGTAACATGAATTGGATCTATGTCAATACCTTGGACACAAAAAGTTGAACTTTTTTATGCCGCATTTGTTAATTCATCCTCCTTTTCTTGCGGGGTCATATAATTAAGAGCTTCGTGTATCCGCTTCCGGTTGTACCATGACTCAATATATTCGAAGATTGATTTCTGAGCCTCTTCAAAATCGTAATATACTTTGGTGTAGACTTCTTCCTTTTTTAGTGTCGCATGGAATGATTCTATACATGCATTATCATACGGGTTTCCTTTTCTACTAAATGAATGAAGCATATTTTTTTCTGTTACAAACTCTTCAAATATCTGACTTGTATACTGGCTGCCTAAGTCGCTATGAATTATAATTCCTGTTGTATCTCTAACATTAAGGGTGGCATTCTTAAGCGCTTGTGTTGCCATTTCAGCGGTCATATGACGGTCATAAGTGTAACCAATAACTTTGTGTAGACAAAGATCCAAAACACAAGCTAGATAAGTCCAACCATCTTTCAAGGTATGTATGTAGGTGATGTCGGTAACCCATTTTTTATTCGGCTCATCAGCCTTAAAATCTTGTTTAAGTAGATTTTCTTTACCTTCAGGTACAGGGGCATTGTTCTTCTGTGGCCTATATTTTTTTACTATTATAGAGCATAAATCTAAACGCTTCATATGTCGCTGAACTCGCTTGATACTACACGCTATACCAGCCCTCATCAATACCTGGCGAATTTTAGGGGCACCATATCGTCCCTTTGAATTAGCATAAGCTAATGCTACCTGCTCCCCGAATTCAAGGAACTGGGTCTCCTTATTTGAAGGCACGTGAACCAGAGCCTCATAATAGGTGCTTCTCGGTATTCCTAGCACTTTACAAAGCATTTTGATTGGATACTCACCAGAATAATCTTTAATAAATGATATTTTATCGGCTACGGCTCCCTCGCGAATATGGCGGTCGCTTTTTTTAATATTTCATTCTCCATTTTAAGCTTCTGATAGTCCTTTTGAAGGACTTTATAATCCTTAAGTGTGACTGCCTCTCCTTCAGAAGTAGTAATCGGGGATGCACTCCTTACCCAATTCGAAATTGATGATCTTGCTATGCCATATTCACGCTCTAACTGGGGATATGAGTAATTCCCCGTTTTGTATAAGTCAACTATTTGCTGTTTGAACTCAGAAGTATACTTCTTTTGATTTTTAGCCATGTTAAACATCTCCTTATCAATATAATTATTATTATAGGTTGTTCAACTTTCCGTGTCCATAGTTATATACTAACACCAAATATATCCTTTATCATTATGGATACCAAATTGTCCACCAGTAATCTTTTTTGCATTTCCTATTAATTTAATACGGAGATCCTTGCCTGCCTCATTAATATGGATCTTTCCACCTACATAGTCCTGTAAGCTTAAAACTCCAGTTAATGAATCAAAGCGTGCTGTGCACTTGTCAGCCCCAAGCGTTCCTGTCGTTGCTGGTTTACCGTCTACTAAATAAGGATTGGTTGAATTTAATATACTAGAGCCCACTGTCATAGAACTAGGAACATTAGCTTTAGTTACTCTTACTGTCGCAGTTACATTTCCTGCTGTTCCTGTCCAGCCTGTTGGTAATGTCAATACTCCTGTTGCTGGGTATTCTCCTAATGTGCTTCCATTGTAACTTGCTATTGTCCAAGCTATATTAGCTGTGCCTGTTTCACCTTTTGTTCCTACTATGATGGTGTCAAGTTAGGACAACAAAAAAACAAAATGACCAGAAGCTATTTCCTCAATTACCTTCTGGTCCATTATTTGAATCATATTAGAAATCAAATTTCAACAATTTATCATTCTCAGATAAGATAATAGCACTTTTCTCAACAACATAGTCAATTATATCACTGTAATATCCCAATTGATATTTATTAACAGCTATGATTACCTGCTTTTTATTTTCCTCAGCCACTTTAGAAATTTCTGTTATCATTCCACTTACTTGTCTTGGATCAATCCCATTATAGCAAGACGAATCCTGGATCAATATTTCCGATACATCACTAAACTTCAATATCAAGTAATCAATGATATTTTTCTTAACCTCACTAACTCCTTCTCCAGTATCTCCTCTTAGTGTTAAATCAACAGTAACGGGTCTATTCTTTTGATGCTTCTTTCGAATTTTTAATTCAAAAAACGAATTAACATCCTCATCATAAATAGCTTTAGTAATTGAATACACAAAATTCCTAAATTCTTCTATCCTACTATTGTAATTTTTGATTAATTTAGAAGCTCTTTCGAACTCAGTTGTTAGATTCGTATCTT
>JAQVQL010000053.1 GCA_028701595.1 Herbinix sp. | reverse complement strand
AATAATACCTGTTCGTTTATTGAAAATCTATTTGAGGTATTAGTTATAATACCTCTGGAACCACATGTGATAGTTCCAGTTTTTTAGAATTTTCAGGGTTGTTTTACTGTTCAATTATCAAGGTGCTGTTTGTCGCTAAAACTATATTGTTCTGATGTTTTTTGCCGGCTCATAACTTGGTGCCGACAAGGGATTACTCTATCATATTCGATTTACTATGTCAACCACTTTTTTAAATTAATTTAAATTATTTTTTTTAGCTAATATTTCATCAAAATAATCTCTTTTTGTGGTTGCCCCCATCAATAGCGGCAAAGATTATTCTACTACATTAGCAATGGGTTTGTCAAGCATAAATTGTTTTAATTTTTTATACAATTCTTGCCATCGCAAAAATACCATCCCGCAAAAAAAGACAGAGGAAACGCCCCCCTGTCTTGCCCCTGTCTTGATTGCTTTATTTCTGGACCAAATGAACTGCAAAGCCTCCTAGTTCCTGATTGAAGTAGATTGCTACCAAATTACCCTTCTTATCAAACTTCTTGCTTTCCTCTTTAAAGGTATATCCCTGCCTGCCAAGATGGAACACTGCTCTATCTATATAATTAGTCTGAATTGCAATATGACCCTTCTCACCTAAGTAAGGTTCTTTCATTACCTCTATTCCCGCGCCTGCAAATATTGAGCTGTTACCAACCTTCTTAGTAAATCCAAATAGCTGCTCAAAAGAGTCCGCAACCTGATCTGCCTGCTTCTCATTATCCATATTAATTCCGATATGGCGAAGCTCGAAGCCTAGCATCATTGTAACTGCTTCCTTGGTCAGTTGGGTTATTTTATTAAAATCACCGGCTTTAACCAGATCGTCTTTAACCATCCAGCTTCCGCCGCATGCTACTATCTTAGGAAAATCCAAATAGGTGTTAAGGTTAGATGCGTTCACACCACCAGTAGGCATAAATTTCATATTTACATATGGTGCCGACATGGCTTTAATCATGGCAAGTCCACCTGCTGCCTCTGCAGGAAAGAACTTCACCACCTCAAGACCTAGCTCTATTGCTGTCTCTATATCACTGGGATTTGAGCATCCTGGTGTAATTGTAATATTTCTCTCTACACAATAAGATACTATCTTGGGATTTAATCCTGGACTTACGATAAAGGTAGCACCGGCATTTATAGCCAGATCAACCTGCTCTGTCGTAAGTACTGTCCCGGCTCCTATAAGCATGTCAGGAAATGCTTCCCTCATAAGTCTTATGGATTCTTCAGCTGCAGCGGTACGAAAGGTTACCTCTGCGCAAGGAAGTCCTCCGTCACACAGGGCCTTCGCCAAGGGAACAGCATCCTTTGCGTCATCTAGCTTAATAACAGGCACTATACCCATCATTTGAATTTTTCTTAATACCTCGTTCATCTTCATTCTCCTTCTAAAACATTTTAACCGCATCCAAAACTATATTCATTAAAAAATTCTTATCATATAGAAAGCTTAATATCATACTGTTTTCAATCTGTTCGGAAGCAGTCCCTCCTAATTCGGTTCCACTGAATATAGTTACTATTATAAATAGTATCCACACAATAATCACTCCCTGCAGACCGCCTACTAAAAACCCAACCAGCTTATTCAATTGATTTAGTATCGGTAGCTTACTGATAATATTTAAAGCTATACTTATTACCCACAGGGCCACAAATATCGCTATAAATGTAAGCACAAATGACAGCGCATTAATCGCTATGTCCGTTACATGGGACGTAATATATGATTTAATATTAGCTTCCTGCTTAGCTTTATTCTCCTGAAGAGATTCCTTAATAGACTTTGGCAGCGGCAGGCTTTCTATTATATCTTCATCATCAGTAACCTCTGCCTGCTCCTCAAATAGCATATCCTCTACCTTCTGTGATGACTTCTCATAGAATACCTCATTGTTTTTTAGCATTCCATTAATTGTCGGACTTATCCATACCGTCAATATTAATGCAATAATAAATGAGAATAATGAGAATACAATCTTAACAAATCCAATCCTCCGCCCTATAAAAGCATTTACAATAATTATCCCTAATACAATAATTAATACCCAGTTCATACAAACCTCCTACTTCACTCATCATCACTCAACCAACTGTATCTCCCATATCTCCTGTGGATTCACCATAAAATAACGGTCCAGATTGTTGATAGAATATAGCGCCGATATATTTGTGGTAAATGTATATCTGAACTTCTCCTTACCATCAGACTTATAAATCACGCAGGAGAGATCATTATGCATTATTATTTCATCCCCTGAAAGATATATATTCTCATACTCAAAATCCAATTCTTTTTCTAATACCTTTTTGCCTTTTAAATCATATAAAAGCAGCTTTGGACCATTTGCCTCTTCTTCCTCTATGACTACACCCGCATATTTTTCATTATGTAATACACTCTTTATCTTGCCTTCAATTATCTCCTCTTTTGTTAATTCTGCTATCTCCTCCATGGCAAATATCAGGAGTCCGTCCTCTTTAAAGGCACATACTGTATCATTATCTAGAAATGTTATCCGGGGAACAATGAAGTTGTTATAAATCGCCGCCCCCGCAGTACGGTCCGTAAAATTCTTCCCTACCTCGCCGTAATTTAAGAACAAAATATTGTTGATTATTTCCCCTTTGTTGATGCTAAGGTAGGTTGCTGCCACCTTCTCTCCGTTATCCGAAAGAGATATATCCATGGGATAACCGTCCTTTACCATATTAGTGACCTTATCTCCAATAAGGTCACCTTCCTTACTTTGCACCTCCACATAACTAATATCATCCTCTGTCATAAGAACTGCAACCACACCCTGTTTAGCAATCTCAGCCTTTACTATGGGATGGTTCATTGTTAAGCTTCCTGCCAAACCATCCTTATTAAATATCTGTATCTGTTTGCCTCCTCTGTCAGCTATAACAACATAATCCTCACAGGTATCGGCAATAGGATCGGCCATCTCATAAGATCCATTCCACAGTAGATTCCCTTTATTATCAACGGCAACAGCTCCATCTCTACTATATCTGACTACCGCTCCCTTATACTCAAGATAGCCTCCAAGGTTCTCCTCTGTATTGGCAACACTATCTATTACCTCATAATCCTGATAGGTACGGTTATATAACCTAATCAAATAGATTGCTCCGATTATTACAATAAGGACCAGTAGCAATGTAAATATGATTGCTCTGTTTTTACGATATCTCTTTTTTTTGTCCTCGTAATCCCTCACTGCTTGTCCACCCACTTCTTATATTATGGTTTACGCTTATTGTTATAGAAATTATACCTCATTTTCTTAATAATGGCACTATGTATTTTACAAAAAAAACGTGCCGCCAGAATATTAACCGTTCCAACCGGACAAACACGCTTCGCGAGTTTATCCGGTTATCGCGGGCTCGCTCGTATCATTTCAAGTTAGCTTGAACGATACTTCGCTTCACCTTCGCGTAAATAGGGGTTATATATTCTGCGACACTGGTAATATATTGCTTATAATTCACTTCTGAGTATTCAAAGTTCCTACTTTATTAAAATAATATTTAGCTTGATTTAAGGAAGGATTAGCTTCTGCCCTATATAAATCATGTCCTCATCCTCAATATTGTTAAGCTTCTTGATTACAGAGATATAGTTTGCAGAACTATATAGTCTATTGCTAATACCAGCCAGAGAATCTCCTGCTTCTACCGTATAGTATTTGACTTCTGCCTGCGCATCACTCGTTGACACCTGTCCGGAGGTTTCTATATCATGACTGTCATCGTCTTCGTTGTCATTTGGCTGAATGTTAGTAGAATCTATCGGCTCATCATCGTTTACTTTATCTTCATAATCCTTTTCGGGTAGCGGAGAAACTCCACCAGGAACCACTTCAACATTTAAGCTTCCGTCAGCATTTACAGGAATATCTGTTTTGAGTTCAGCACTAGTATCTAACGTCACTTTGCTGTTCTCATTTTTTATAAATACCGATTCTACTTCTTTTATATTATTTGATAAAGAATCCAAGGTATCTTTCATGTTTTTCATTTGGTCATAGTTGTTTAGCATAGCCGCCCCTACTACCAGAATAATTACTGCCAGTAGTGTACCTGCAGCATACATAAGATAGCTTATACTCTTATGCTCATCTGCAGGCTTCTTATTCTGGAGGATCGTACGAATTTCTCTAGATACCCTATCATCATAATGTTCCTCTCCGCTTGGTTCACTCCTGCTCTCAATCATATAATTTTGCATTTCTTCGTTCTTCTCATAATATATGTAAAAGCCTTCTTGCTTAGCAAGTGATCCATTCTCATATAAATAGAAGGTTTCCTCTTTTTCCATGTTGTCAAATGTAAGTAAGGTTTTATCCTGTCCGGCAAAATTATCGATATGAGCCTTTAGAATCTTATCCTTATCCTCCAAAAGATATCCGGGTCCTCCTATAAACCATCCAACTATTTCCGCTTCTACAAAGTATTTCTTAATCTTTTCATAAATGGCTGTCCAGTGGTCATTGGTGAAGACAATACCATCAGTCAAATCCATACCATCCACCATGACAGCACCAGATATGAATAGGCCTCTGCCCTCTTCCAGCTTAACATATTGGCCTACAAGCACAGCCACTCGGCATGCCGAGTAATCCTCACCGGGTAACTGCTTTGTGAAGGTCATCACATAATCTTCTACATATATCTTTTTGCTGTTATTGCTTTTCCCAATCTGCCGAATGTTTTTTGGCATTCTAAAGTCTGTGTGCACCATGTCTGTCCGATTCGCATCTGCATTATCATTGCTGTATACCGATTCTATCATAGGCCCCTCTCCTATCAGCTCTACTTTACTTCCCAACTTTCAAATTATCTTAGCATGAATCGGACATGCATTATGTCGTAATAGGTATCGATAAGATAAGAAGTTATCTTCATAGTTCTACTAATCCTCCATAAATACGTTTATTTTCCAAGTATTATCATCTAATGGTATCAAATCTTTTGCACTTTTCGTAGTATTTTGAGGCTTGAATTAATATTCGTCTGGTTTCAAATGTCTATTTTTAATGTATTTGGTAATACTTAATCTAAGCTAGTGTTTAGTATGATTATGGAGGTATTATGAGCATTTTCTTTAAAAGCAAAAATCGTATCGTTTATTTTAACTCTAACGAGCAAAATTCAGCCTATGAAATGGGCTTAGCATTATCTGTGTTAATTAAGGAGCATGTGCTTTATGATAAAAATATCGTATTTCTATGTATTGGTTCTGACCGAGCAACTGGAGATTGCCTTGGACCAATAATCGGATATAAACTATCCAAATACATTAACCAGCCTAATATTCATATCTATGGCACCTTAGAGCATCCGGTACATGCAAAAAATCTAAAAGACACCGTTACAATGATAAACCAAAAGCATGATAATGCTTTTATCATTGCAATCGATGCCTCATTAGGTAAGTCGGATCATATCGGTTATATAACCTTGGGCGAGGGACCTTTAAAGCCCGGTGCCGGTGTTGATAAGGATTTGCCCGAGGTTGGTAATTTATTCATAACAGGTATCGTTAATTTCTCAGGTATGTTAGATCATATGCTGCTGCAAACAACAAGATTAAATGTAGTCATGTCCATGGCTGATCAAATCTGTCTTGCCATCAGCTATAGTATAAACCAGCTAAAGTCTCATTTATTAAAAGAGGTCTATTGATAAATGCATCAATCATCCCATGTTCTGTCTATGAAATTGTATGGCTTCGGATATATTGGACGCATTTCCAGCCGCAATTATACTGATTAAGGATTCTACTCTATCAAGGGTGATAAGGTCTTTACCTATAATAGGCTCATATTCACTGGCTATCTTTAGGGTTAAGGCCTTTATCTTATTCTCTGCTTGAGCAGTCTTAGCAACTACAGCTTCATTCTCAGTCTTTAGATTTTCAATCTTTTCTTCATATTGCTTTCTGATTTCAGCTGTAATGATCTGAATAGTTGTATTTTCAAATGTAAGCAAGGCTTCTTTCTTCTGCTTGGCTGTATCTGCCACTTCATTATCAAGCTTTTGCAGATCCTCATCAAAATTCTCCAAGCCATATGTGCTTTCATCTCTATCACTTTTTATGCTTTTCTTTATAGCCTTAATCCTCTTCTTGTTATTTATAATCTCATGGCGTAGTTCACGAATCTGCTTAAGAGTTTCGCTGTGCTTGTCCTTTGTAATATTGCCGATAAGCAGATACAATCCACCGAAGACTATAACAGTTGCTACATATATAAGTACAAGATATAGAATTTTTTCCTCGGGAAGAATAAAGAAATATATGCCACAGGGAATAATTAATAGGGTGAGTAAAAGGGCTAATAATACAATCACAATATCACTAAAATATCTAGGATAGTATAGAGCATAGTAAAGCTTAGTATTACAAAAAGCAGGAACATGTTTCTGCTTAAGTAGAGTCTTTGACTCCAGCTTAAGTCTACGGTTTTCCTCCCTAAGGGTGGCCGTCTCTTCATTAATTCGCTCGGACACCTTCTTATTCTTACGCTTGTCCCTTTTATCCTTAATCTTCTTGATACTGGATTTTGTCTTATCAAGCTGCTTGTCGTAGGCGCTTTCTATCTCGGCTCTTCTCTTCTTTATTGTTGCCTGAACCTCATCTGATGCTGCTTTATCCAGGCTCTGGATGTTCTTCTCAATTTTATCTTCTTCTAATACAAGGTTATCATAATTTTCCTGGTAACCACGAAGCTCTAGAAGATTCTCTTTTATTTCATTTAATTTATCTACACCACCGGTTAACAAATTCTCTTCATCCATGACATTTCCCCCCTGGTATTTTATATGTTTATACGTTAAATTCTATACTCATTTTACTACTAGGTCAAGACCGGGCTTATGAAATTATTCCTTATTTGCTACTGCTTCCTTAAGCTCCTGGGCTGTGGGATAATCCAAACCCTCATCCATAGCAAGATCCTTATATATAAGCATACGAACGCAATCCTTTAGCTCGGGAGTCAGCTTTACGAATTTCTTCTTCTCAACACCTGCCGCAAGAGCTCTATAGTCCTTATCCTCTGAATCTATCATAGCTTCCTTGATTAAGACATAATGCATCATAAGACGGCTTCCTTGGTTATTATTCAAAAGGCTGGCGAGTATCTCCTCTACCTTTTGTTTTTGTGGTTCGCCGTAGGGGAATATTTTTTTAAAATAGCTCTGATATTCCTCTTCTCGCTCTGCCTTACTCTTGTAAGTAAACCCAAAAATACTAGCCATTCATTATCACCTCTCCTCCTTAATATGTACCTCCAGCATAGTTTCTGTTACATAATAAGTATGTTTAAATTTCAAAATCTATAGTACCATATATTCTATCCACTTCTTTCGGAAGATTATTTGCAATATTCTCAACAAATTCTTTAGAAAGCTTTAGAAGCTCTCTAGTCTTATCATAATATAGCAAAGAGTTATTATTCCCCAATAATCTCTCATAATAATTAGTACTTATTGTGTCCGCTAGATGCATTATTCTAACTTCATTCTTAGAATTATTATCTACAAAAGGAGTATGATGATAGCCTACAATATCACAAATTTCAACTGGTAGTCTCCATTCTTTGCATATCCACATTCCTATATCGGCATGTGTTATTCCCTCCAAAACAATTTTCTCTGCAACAATTTGATGCACTCCTTGTTGTGTTTGAATTGAATATATCCTGTCCAAATGACTTGGTATGCATATATCAAGAACAGTTATCCCAATATCATGAATCAATCCATATGTGAACATCCTGTCTCTATCACACAGTCCCGTTGCTGAAGCTATAAAGTAACTTGCCACAGAAGTACCCAGACAATGTTTCCAGTATGTTTTTCTGTTAAACTCTTTGGTGCGGCCATATTTATCCGGCAACATCAACCTTGTTATATATGCGATAGCTATCATTCTTGTGTTCTTGGCTCCTAGATACACTATCGCTTCCTTTAAAGTCTTAATCTTATTATTTGTCTTATAACTTAATGCCTTTATCAAGACACCCTCAATTCCTTTGATCTTTGATAGTATACTTACGCAGTCTTCAATATGATAATCTCTAGGATTTAGCAACAAATTAAGAATCTCACCAAACTCTTTAGGAATCTCAGGTAAATAGTTTGATTGCTGTATCAATTTAATAATTGAATGATTGTGCATCTTGTCCTCCACGTAATTATTTTTACACTTCTTTTATATCTATCACTTACTTATTAATCTATTTAAGCTTAAATTTTTCTTTCACTTCAAATTATACCATTTAGTGACTTTCATTACCATAGAAATATATCTTCATTGCTCTTATATCTAATAATGAATACCTATTATATTTTAGGATACCTGGTAGCTGGTCTTTTTCTAGGACCATCCTTTATTAAATTAGTAAGTGGTCAGGATATAGAATCTCATACCCCGATTAATGAGCTGGCATACAAAGAGCTGGAGAGATTAATGGACTAAATAACATAAAGGAAAAGCCTAAAAAGGATAAAAAAATATTAAATATTAGCTCACAATTAGATGGATAAATATGATATAGTCATAAGAGGAGGTGTAGGTATGTTTGTTTTGTTTGTTGTGCTAAATGAGATAGATTATATAGAGGATATACTCTCGGGATTTGTAGAGCAAAAAATCAGTGGTGCAACTATCCTTGAAAGTCAGGGAATGGGAAGCGCTATAGCTAACAGTGATAATGAAAGTATGCCTTTATTTGCCACATTACGTATGTTAATTGGAGATTCGCATCCATATAGCAAAACCATATTCACGGTCTTGAAGGATGAAGCTATGGTGGAAAGAGCTGTTAGCGTAGTCCAAGAGGTGCTATCGGATTTCAAGGATTCAGGAATTGGATTTATGTTCACGGTTCCGGTTGCAAAGGTCTATCCAATTAAAAAAGACTAAACCCTCATTTAGTTTTCAAAGCCCTGAATGAATTTAGCACTGCAATAAAAGTAACACCAACATCTCCAAATATGGCCGCCCATAAGCCTGTAAATCCTAAGGCGCTAAATATAAGAATGATTATCTTAACCCCGATTGCAAATACGATGTTCTGATTGGCAATTCCTATTATCTTCTTTGATATCCTGATGGCTTCTGGAATCTTTGAGGGCTCATCTGTCATGATAACCACATCTGCTGCCTCTATGGCTGCATCAGAACCTAAGCCTCCCATAGCAATACCCACATCCGCTCTTGCAAGTACAGGGGCATCATTTATACCGTCACCGACATAGGCTAGCTTTCCTTTATCTGATGTCTGCGTCAGAAGTTCCTCCAACTTATCCACCTTATCTCCAGGTAGTAATTCTGCAAACACCTTATCCAGTCCAAGCATACTGGCTATCTTTCCTCCTACACTCTGGTTATCTCCGGTTAGCATCAAAGTTTGTCTTATGGCCCCAGCCTTAAGCATCTTTATAGCCTGAGCAGAATCCTTCTTAAGCTCATCTGCTATTAATATATATCCGGCATATTGATTATCTATCCCCACATGGACGACTGTGCCTATATGCTCCTCAGTAATATAATCTATACCTCTAAGCCTCATCAATTTTGCATTGCCTGCTATAATCTTCTTGCCTCCAACCATTGCCTCTATACCATGACCGGCAATTTCTTTGGCATCAGAAATTATGCTCTGGTCTATATCCTTCCCATAGACCTTAAGAATAGATTGTGATATGGGATGGGTTGAGAAGCTTTCTGCATGAGCAGCAAGCTCTAATAATTCCTCCCTAGACATATTATTTTGTTTTATATTAGTTTCTTGAACCTCAAATACGCCCTTAGTCAGAGTTCCCGTCTTATCGAAAACCATGATTTCAGTGTTAGCCAAGGCCTCAAAGTAATTACTTCCCTTAACAAGAATTCCCCTCTTTGAGGCTCCTCCTATTCCGCTAAAGAAGGTCAGAGGGATGGATATAACTAAAGCACAGGGACATGAAACCACAAGGAATGATAAGGCTCTATAGGTCCATTCACTAAAGGTAGCTCCCTCAAGAATAAGCGGTGGAAGGACAGCCAGTAAAACCGCAAGTATTACCACAATAGGGGTGTAGTATCTTGCGAACCTAGTAATAAACTGCTCCGACTGGGATTTCTTGCTGCTGGCGTTCTCCACTAGTTCTAAGATTTTGCTAACGGTTGATTCTTCGAATTCCTTGGTAACCTCAGCCGTTATGGCTCCATTTACATTAATACAACCACTTAATATCTCATCGCCCGGCTCCACTTCTCGGGGTAGGGATTCGCCTGTAAGAGCAGAGGTATCCAACATCGATGCTCCTTCTATTACTCTGGCATCTAGGGGAATACGCTCCCCTGGCTTAATAACAATGATATCGCCAACCCTTACATCATCGGGGGACACCTTAATTAGCCCATCTTCTGCCTTGACATTAGCATAGTCAGGCCTAATGTCCATCAAATCAGCAATGGACCTTCTGGATTTATCAACCGCATAATCTTGAAAGAGCTCACCTATCTGGTATAGCAGCATTACAGCTATACCTTCAGCATACTCATTGATAATCATTGCTCCTATGGTTGCAAGAGCCATAAGGAAATTCTCATCGAATACCCTGCCCCTGATTATATTCCTTATCGCCCTAAGAACAATATCTGCTCCTACAAGGATATAGCTTATAAGAAATAGGACTACATTTGTCCAGTCCTGTCCGGTATCTACTAATAATGCTGCTACTAGCAATATTCCTCCTGCTATGATTCGTATAAGGCGTTTTCTCATATTGTCATTCATGTAATAACATCCTCTAGACTTTCTTAATTTTTATACCAAGATAATAATTGCGCCAGATTACATTTATAACTGTTCGATTCTTGTTCCAGGCTCAATTCTTTTTACGATTTTCTCTACCTCTTCAATTATCGAAGATATTTTATCCTCTTCTGCATCAATAACAAGCTTCTGAGTCATAAAATTAACAGTCGCTTCCTTTACATCAGTTAATTTATTAATAGCCGTTTCCATCTTTGAAGCACAATTTGCACAGCCTAAGCCTTTCAGAATAAATTTCTTCTTCATATTATTAATCCTCCATTATATATAATGTTATTTTAGTATCTTCCTCATTATCCTCTTATTATTTCACTCATTATTTACTTCTTTAATATGCTTTCATAGTTATATACTCATGATTACTTGAACAAGTATTCATATGTTCGGTTAAAAATATTAAGCATTCTTTATCTATCTTCATTAATATGAACTAAGCCCTGATCAAAAATCATCTTTACATGATCATCATCTAATGAATAGTATACTACCTTACCATCTTTTCTGTTCCTTACCAGCTTAGCCTGCTTTAGGACTCTTAGCTGGTGGGAAATCGCCGATTGAGTCATATTCAGTAGGTAAGCAATATCGCATACACACATTTCAGCCTCATCTAGTGCCCACAATATACGAATACGTGTAGAATCTCCAAAGACCTTAAATAATTCTGCTAAATCATAAAGAGTCTCTTCTTCAGGCATCTTAGCCCTTACACTATTTACAACATCATCATGAATAACATCACAATCGCATCTATCTGCTGATACTGCTTTTTCTGTCATTATTTCAC
>JAQVQL010000333.1 GCA_028701595.1 Herbinix sp. | reverse complement strand
TTCTTAGCAAGCTCAACTAGCTTTTCTTTATTACCCTTTTTTGGTATATGAAGGTAGACCCTTTGTCCTCTTTTACTACTTAGCCACTGACTAAGTATCTCCTCCTCTTCGGGCTCTACCTCAAGAAAAATTTCCTTTGGTATATAAGGAGTTCCCGCATAGAACTGCTTGATAAAGCTACTAATTACCCTACTATCTGATTCATCCTCTACACCTGTCAGATAAAAATGATCCCTTCCAATAAGCTTTCCTCCTCTTATAAAAAAGGTCTGTACTACAGCTTCATCCTTATTTCTGGCAAAGCCTATGATGTCTCTATCAGCCTGGTCTGTATCAGTGATTTTCTGCTTATTCATAATCTGCCTTACACTTCCAAGCAAATCCCTATTAGTGGCGGCCTTCTCATACTCCATGGCCTGGGCAGCCAGATTCATTCTTTCTTCAAGACTCTTAACAACAGAAGTATAATTTCCGCCAAGAAATTGGGTTGCATGGTCGATGTTCTTGCCATACTCCTCCTGTGAGATAAAGCCCTGACATGGGGCATCGCATTGTCCCATATAGTAATAGAGACAAGGTCTTTCCTTTCCAATATCCTTGGGAAGATTTCTATTACAGGTTCTTATTTTATATATTTTTCTTAAAAGATCCAAAATATCTTTAACTGCTGTTGTACTGGTATAGGGACCGAAGTATTTGGACTTGTCTCTCTTCATCTCCCTAGAGAATAGCACCCTTGGATAGGCTTCATTAACAGTAACACGGATATAAGGATATGTCTTATCATCCTTAAGCATGGTGTTGTACTTAGGTCTATGCTCCTTAATCAGGTTGCACTCCAGCACCAAAGCTTCCACCTCTGAATCAGTAATAATATATTCGAAATGGTCTATATTCTCCACCATTTGCCTTATCTTAGTGGTATGATTACGGCTGTTTTGAAAATACTGCTTAACCCTGTTCTTAAGAATGACAGCCTTTCCCACATAGATAATGGTGTCTGACTTATCTCTCATGATATATACTCCCGGTTTATCCGGCAGTAGCTTTAATTCCTCTTCTATATTAAACATTCTTATCATCACTCCTATATGTCTTTATTCTAATAAAGATAAATATGAAATGCAACATAATGTGATAAATATAAATATCATTTTTATAAAGTAATTAAAATAGGCCAACCACTCTGGCAGACCTATCTCAATATTTCTAATTTAATATATTAGAAACATATATTTACTTATACATATTGTGTATCAGAATCCTTATTCATTTCTACAGATGTCTTATCTTCTGATATTCTATCTTCTAACTTATTATCTTCTAACTTATTATCTTCAAAGCTATCGTCTGCATTAACTACAAGATCATCCATCTTGCTATCATCCGAAGTATCAGGGTTACTCTTGGTTAAGTCCTCTCCCTTTACCTCTTTATAAAGCCTCATGAACTCTTCACCAGTAATGGTTTCCTTGGCAATAAGATATTCCGCTATCTTATCCATTACATCACGGTTCTCTGAAAGTAACTCTACTGCCTTGTCGTAGCATTTCTTAAGAATTCTCATTACTTCCTTATCAATCTCTCCGGCGGTCTCGTTACTACAGTTTTGCACAGGTCTGCCGTCTAGGTATTTGCTTTCTACAGACTCAAGTCCCATAAGTCCGAACTTTTCAGACATACCGAATTGAGTGACCATGGATCTTGCAAGTGCTGTAGCCTTTTCTATATCATTTGACGCTCCTGTTGTGATAGATTCGAATACCAGCTCCTCGGCGGCTCTACCACCGTAGAGGGTAGTAATACGAGTTAGGATTTCATCCTTACTCATAAGGTATTTTTCTTCATCAGGCACCTGCATAACATATCCTAAGGATCCCATTGTTCTTGGAACAATGGTTATCTTTTGTACGGGTTCAGCATGCTTCTCTAATGCCGTTACCAAAGCGTGACCTACCTCATGATAAGCTACAATTCTCTTTTCTTCCTTATTCATAATCCGATCTTTCTTTTCCTTACCAGCTATGACAACCTCAACAGATTCAAATAAGTCCTCCTGAGTCACAACTGTACGACCCTGCTTTACCGCAAGTATTGCTGCTTCATTAATCATATTGGCAAGATCAGAGCCTACAGCACCACTTGTTGCCCGACCAATTGCCTCAAGATCAACGGAATCATGCATAAGAACATTCTTGGCATGAACCTTTAATACATCAATTCTTCCCTTTAGATCCGGCTTATCTACAATAATACGACGGTCAAATCTACCGGGGCGAAGAAGTGCTTTATCCAGAACCTCAGGACGATTGGTTGCACCAAGTATTACCAAGCCTTTTGAAGAGTCAAAGCCATCCATATTGGAGAGAAGTTGATTTAGGGTTTGCTCCCTCTCATCATTACCGCCACCATAATGGCTGTCTCTACTCTTACCAATTGCATCTATCTCATCTATAAATATTATACAAGGCGCCATTTGTTGTGCCTGCTTAAATAAATCTCTTACTCTTGAGGCTCCTACTCCGACGAACATCTCTACAAAGTCGGATCCTGTTAAAGAAAAGAAAGGAACCTTTGCCTCACCAGCAATAGCCTTTGCAAGTAAAGTCTTACCTGTTCCGGGAGGGCCTACTAGTAATGCGCCCTTTGGAAGCTTAGCACCAATACGAGTGTATTTTGTGGGATTATGAAGGAAATCAACAATCTCTGTAAGAGATTCCTTTGCTTCCTCCTGTCCTGCTACATCCTTAAACGTAACTCCTGTCGATTTTTCAACATATACCTTGGCATTGCTTTTACCGACACCCATCATTCCACCGCTGTTCTTTGATATTGCTTTAAATAAGAACCACATGACCACATATATTAATATTAAAGGAAATACCATAGATAATATACT
>JAQVQL010000052.1 GCA_028701595.1 Herbinix sp. | reverse complement strand
GAGGAGTAAACCATGCTTCAAAGAGATAATAACGAAATCGATAGTAATCTAAAAGAATTGTTTTTTATGTTATTACGAAAGACTTGGATTATTATACTGGCCGGAATTTTATGTGCCGTTGGTTTTGGTGCATATAGTTATTATGCAAGGGATCCAGTATATACTTCTAGTACAAAAATCTATGTAATAAATAGAGAAAATAGCAATATAACAACAATTGCAGATTTACAAGCAGGAAATCAATTGACCAAGGATTATCAAGTATTGGTACTAAGCCGTCCAGTGACAGAACTAGTTATAAAAAATCTTGACCTGAATATGAGCCATGAAGAACTAGTAGAAGAAATTACAGTAAATACACCTGAAAACACTCGTATTATTGAAATAGAGGTGAATAATAAAAATCCAGAACTAGCAAAAAAATTAGCAGATTCTATAGCAGAAGTTTCGGCGGAGCGAATGATGTCTGTAATGGAAATAGAAAAGATAAATATTATAGAACCAGGAAATTTACCAAGGATACCAACAAGTCCTAATGTAAAACTAACTACTGCAATTGGTGGAGCAATTGGTTTATTAATATCAACTTTTATTATTCTGTTTGTACATATGGTAAATGACACAATAAAGAGTTCAGATGAACTAGAGAAATGTCTTGAGCTTACTACTCTAGGCATATTGCCTTTAGAGGTAAATAGTAATAGAGAAAAAAGCAGATTGGATTTTGCAAGTATAGAGGCCTATAAGACATTAAGGTCCAATATTCAATTTTGTGGTGCAGATGTAAAAGTGATTTGTATTACAAGTAGTATTCCAAATGAAGGTAAGACATTTATAGCATTACGATTAGCTAAGACCATTGCAGAGAGTGGAAAAAAAGTATTATTAATTAATGCGGATTTACGTAAATCAATTTACAATGACAAAATAAAAGCTGAGAATAATCGACATGGTTTGTCTCAATACCTTATGGGAAGGTATGATATAGAAACTGTTATTAAGAAATCTGATATAGAGAATTTAAGCATTATATCTACAGGGGCAACATCATATAGTTCATCTGAGTTGTTAGATAATGATTTATTTAAGGAATTGATAAAAAGCCAAAGGGATGTTTATGATTATGTAATTGTGGATACTCCACCTCTTGGGGTTTTAATTGATAGCGCTAATGTTGCAAAAGTTTGTGATGGTACACTTTTTATTGTAGAAGCAAACAAGATTAGTTATAAGTTAGCACGGCGGGTAATAAAGCAGCTAAGGATGTGCAAATGTAAGGTGATTGGTACTGTACTTAATAAAGTAAATGTAAATAGAAATGAGCTTTATACAAAATACTATCAGCATTATTATCTTTAGGTAAAAACTTAAATACAGAAATTGATAAATAGCATAATAGAATACACTCTCTAGGTCAAATAGGTAATAGAAAACCAAGGAAAATCCAAAATTACAAATGAATTTATATTAAAGATAACCATTTGAATAGACCTGGAGGAGTTTAAGTGAAAAACTATGACAAATTAATAAAAATTTATAAGCTTATTAGTGGATTAATTATTTTAGTGGTACAAGCAATCGTATTTATATTCATATATATTTTATATTACAAAAAAACAGGGCAAAGTGCTTTTAATCAAAAATATTTGATTACATTTAGTACATATATATGCTTATTATTAATTTTTTCTAAAGTTTATGATAGCTATAATATAGGCCAATACAAGAAAACGGTATTGGTCTATTCGCAGTTCCTTTCAAACGTTATTGTAAATGGATTGCTCTATATATTGATATGTTTTCATAATATAGAATTTGCTACTATTTATCCGATTATAGCTGTAATCTAGGAACTATTGATAGTATATTTGATTAGATGAAGATACGGCCATGGAAAGGTGTATTTCAGAAAGATAGAGCAAAATTATGGCATCGTTATTTGAAAAGATTAAAAAAGAAATAATTGAGGACCCATTGAATAGAACCTATACCCAAAAGGGAATTCCACCCTTATTTAAAGCGTCTATAGATGCCCGTATAGTAATAGTTGGACAAGCCCCTGGACGTAAAGCAGAAGAAACTCGTTTATTTTGGAATGATTTAAGTGGTGATCGATTGAGAGAGTGGTTAGGAATATCAAGTGAGATATTTTATAGCACGAGTCGTATCTCTCATTTGCCCATGGATTTCTACTATCCAGGAAAAGCAAAAAACGGGGATGCCCCACCTAGAAAAGGCTTTGCAGAAAAATGGCATCCCAGATTACTAGATATAATGCCAAATGTTGAAGTCATTATTCTAATTGGAAGCTATGCACAGGAATACTATTTAAATAAACGACGTGAGAGAACATTGACAGAAACAGTGAGAAATTTTGAGGAGTATCTACCAGAATATTTTCCATTGGTACATCCTTCTCCACTAAATCTTGGCTGGTTGAAACGTAATCCCTGGTTTGAAAGTAATGTTTTACCTGTCTTAAAAGATACGGTGGACAGATATTTATAAGTAACAAAAGACAATATAAAGAAAAATCAAAAATATAGATGTATTAGAAAATTAATGTTTCTAATACATCTATTCTTATGGCTGAAAATGTCGATTAATGGCTATAATAATAGAAACCTATGGACGTAATGAGAAAATAATACTATGATAAATAGGATAAACAAAATAAACTTAAATACAATTGCTTTTGATCTAAATCATAGAGATATCGGTCGAAAGAGGACATCATTTAAAGATGATTTCATTTGCGATTTAGAGGAAAAAAGTAAGGTGTGATATTGCAAAATTTCAAGAGTTACAAAACTTTGAGATTTATTCTTTGTAAGATTATTGAATCTCGTGTGTCTTATAGTTAGGAGGTGAAAAAGTGACAGAGCTTGAGGAAATCTATAATAGCTATTTTAAGGATGTTTACTACTTCATATATAGTATATCAAAAGATAGACATATAGCAGAAGATTTGACATCTGAAACATTTGTAAAAGCCATGAAGTCCATTGAAAGCTTTAAGGGCAACTGTGATATCAAGGTGTGGTTATTTCAAATAGCCAAAAACTCATATTATTCATATATAAGAAAACATAAGAAATTAGTAGGACTAGACTCAGTGCCTGAAAGAAAAGATGATTTTGATATAGAAAAATCGCTGCTTTCATCTGAAGAGTCCATGAAAATTCATGAGATTATCCATAATTTATCTGAGCCATATAAGGAAGTGTTTTCTCTAAGAGTTTTTGGAGAACTGAGCTTTAGGCAGATTGCTAGTTTGTTTGATAAAACAGATAATTGGGCTTGTGTCACTTTTCATCGGGCTAGAAATAAGATTAAAGAAGAAATGAGGGATTATTGATGAAGATTACATGTAATATTATTAAAGATGTTTTGCCACTATATGTAGAAAATATGCTTAGTGATGACTCATGTATTATGGTCGAAGAACATATTGAGCAGTGTCAGGAATGCAAGAATTATCTTAATGAGATGCATAATCTAACTGAAATTCCAGTAGATAGGGATACCACTCCTCTAGTAAAGATAAAATCTACATTACGCAAGAAGAAAATTCAGACGGCAATACTCTCAATAATGTTTTCAATTATGCTTTTTGTTATAGCAATAGCTTTCCTGACAGCACCAGAGTATATTCCATATAGCGAAAGCAGTGTAACAATAAATGAGATTGGTAATGGGTCGGTGCTCGCTCAATTTGAGGATACCGTATATGGCTATGACATCAATAGATATCCAACAGATGACAACACTGGTTATGTCTATCACATTACTACATGGAATAGTATTTGGAATAGAAATATAAAAAAATCGAATGTAAATAACACTATTTTAAATCCGAATGGTGAAAATGTTATCTCAGTATATTACTATCATACAAATGAAAGTGAAGATATATTGATGTATGGTAAAGATATAAATCCGAGCGGGGGAGTTGTTACATTACCAAGATTATTTTTAACTTATTACTCACTTATGGCCATAGCATTTGCTGCTATCTGTGGATTAATCATGCTTATACTGCGTCGTAATAAAAACGTATTTGATATTATGCTAAAAATTTTCTTGCTACCAGTTTCCTACCTATTAGGACAACTAATAATTAAGGGATTTGCAACTTCATCATATACTGCGATACGTGATTTCTTTGCAATATTGTTAGTAATGATTCCACTATATATTGCTTTTCTCACGGCAATAAACTTAATTAGGCAGTATAAAATCAATAAATATAAGGGTCGCTAAGCAAGGTATGGCCTTTTTAATGGGTAAAAGACAAAATAGTATATAGTATCAAATGAGGATAGGAGTGTATGGAATGAATCTTTTATAATAAAAATACTAAGAGCTGATATTAAAAATAAAAAACCTACTAGAAAATATCCAATACGTATCATCGCTATATATATGATTCTAAGAGATATTACTAATCATATTTCCCCTTTCAAAATATTTCAGAACTGTGGCTCTAATTCAATCAAATATGCAATCAATAGGAGATATCTTGTTTTTTATGCCTCCTATGTATATTGGATATAAAAGCCTATACATAGGGGTATTTTAATAAAGTTTTAGTTAGTTAAACATGCCTGTATATATGTAATTTTGGACTTGTGTCTAAGTTATTGACACAAGTCCAAAATCTGAATCTAGAGCAGACTTAATCACAGATAATGATCCAGAGAGATATATATAATTATTTAAAGATACTTATTATATTAAAAAATCATACTTGTCAAATACAAGAATATAAACATTATTATTCCACGTACTATATCCTCAATAAATGTTGGTAACTTCCCTTTACTTTTGTTATATTTTCCAAGTAATGCCATGAGTGTGTAATAGCCGTCACTTTTTATTATTGGTAAGAAGTTTACTAATATATTTGAAACTACTAGATATAAATAGTTATTATGCTTAGGTATAAAAACCATTGATAATATTACATAAAATGTATTGAAAGCACTCCCTGCTAAATATACTGCCATACGTTTATATTTTGGTAACATATATGTGTATGATGTATCTACATAAAAAGCTGGATAAATAAATAAAAACTTAAATCCAGCTTTTATTTTACTTTCCTTATAGAATAACTTTAGAAATAGAATATGACCAGTTTCATGTATAACAATATTAATTAAAAGAATTAGTGTTGAATATAACAAATTATTATCTATTATAATATATGAAACATTTATTAAATACGTAAAAATGGTCGCAACAATTATGAGTATCATAGACATACAATATATTGGATTATCTTTTATTGTTTTTTGATATTCAAGTTTGCTTGAATCAATAACTGATTCAAAAACTTCCTTATCTGGATTGTAAAATGACTCATCAGTTTTAACAAAATACAAGTCTTTGGATTCATTAATCCAAACTTTATTTGAGTCATATTTATATATTTTGATAGAATCCATTTTCAGACAACTCCTTCAGGAACCAATCATTTTCAAATAAAAAAGCACATAATTCACAAGGAGATGCCAAATCTTGAGGGTATGGTATCTCTCGTGCTTTCATAAAATTAATAAAAGGACGAAATCCTTCTGTAAAAAGCGTAAACATAATCTTGTTATGCTTAATACGATTTATTATATCAGATAAAGTATTTTCTGATAAATTACCAAATTCAAGAATAGTATTTTCAATAACCTGAGAGCAACAAGGGAATACTTTTAAATAGGGGTTGATTAATATATCAGGATTAACCACTCCTATACACCGAATCTCGATTTTTTCTGTATCAAGTAGTTTAACTAATTTTCCCTCATCAAATAGCTTAGCTGCTCCCGTTTGAATAACTGGTTGATAACAAAATTTTGTATAATAGCCTGATTCCCCCAGTTCATTTAGTATATCACCAGGTTGTATACCATCATTTAAGAAGCAACCAACTACATCTGTATTAATTCCATACTGTGCAGATATTTCAATTATATTCTTAATAGAATCTACAGGTATAAATTCCTTATGAAAGCCATCATAACTTAAAGATATAAAGGAGATCTTATCTCTGTTTTCTTTTATAAAATTTTCCGCTTTACTTCTGTCATATCCCCAGAAACCATTTGTTTTTATGGTAACAGATACCTTTCGTCTATAGTCATAATCAGTAATATGTTTTATAAGTTCAGGATAAAGCATTGGTTCTCCGCCAGTTATTCCAATTACCTTAATCTCATCGCATAGTGCAATGTTATGTAATATTATATCCAGTTCATCTATTGATAAGGTTTTTCCTTTTACTAAGCCACGACTATCACAACACATCTTACAGCGTGCATTGCAGTTTTCAGTAAGTAAAATAGCTATGTCATTAAACTCCATTTTTAATCCACCTCCGCTTAAAAGAAAACACAATTATTATGCATATTAAGAACAATATAAGATTATATAGAACACTAAAACTAACTGATAATAAATCATGTGATCCATTAGGTAATAAATCCATATAATCCATTAAATTTAAATATAATGGAGAAGAAGCATCATAATAAGCAAATAAACTAAATGCTTCTGAAATAGAAGAAATAACAATGCCTATAATCCATACAGTAAAATTTACAAAAAAAGCAACAATAAAATCTCTAAATATAAAGGCCCATAAAGATATAATTAATATATAGGCAATAATAACATTAACAAAATAAGAAATCATAACATTCCATATTGAAAAGTCACTATAAATTATACACATTACTGTGCTAAAGACAATTACAGCTAGAGAAAAAGTGATAATAGAAATAACAACTTTATTCACATAATATTTTAGTGGACTAATGTTAATTGTTTTATAAAATAGTATATTTTTATCCTTATAATCACTTGAGATATTAGAAATAATAAAAGGTGATAAAACAAACATTCCAAATTGCGTATATACAGTATAAACACTTTCAAACAACAAAGGCAAAGAAATTTCATAAACCTTATCTATCGTAAACAAAAGTATATATCCCAACAAAAAGCAAAGACCTGTTAATCCAAAAACAATAAATATTGATGCACTATTAATATATCTCCTTAACTCTATTTTCATAATAATCCTCCATTTAAATACCTGGATACTGCTTCTTCTTTATCCTCAATTAAATCAATAGTTTTATTATCAAATATGTAATAATTGCCATCCATATATTTTAGATCAGATAAATTATGAGTAATATTTATACTTGTAATTCGTGGGTTATTTAAATATTTATTAAAAAAATTATATATATCTAAAGTGCTGGTTTTATCTAAGGCAGATGTGAATTCATCTAAGATAATAATAGTAGGATTAGCAGAAAGATAATAAAATAATTTTATCTTCTGTTTTTGACCATCACTCATACTCTTGATCAGTTGATTATCTGGAATGTTATCAAAATTTAATAATTTATATAAATGTTTTATTAAATTATTATCAAAATTTTTATTTAGAATTGTAATAATGTTTTTTAATTTCAGGTTTTGAGGAATATTACTGTAACTACCAATTAAAGATAATAAACCATCAGAGATAATTATATTTCCGGAATAATTCAGTAATCCCCCACATGCCTTTGCAAAACATGATTTACCAACTCCGTTTTTTCCAAGTAAATGATTAATTCTACCTTTGGGAAATGTTATATTTAATTTTTCAAGTAATGTCTTATTACCAACCCTTAAACCATAATTTTCCATAATCATCTTAAATTCACACTCCTTAATATTTGGTGTCTTTATAATAACCAACTTCGACCCGCTACGAAGTTGGAAAAATTAATTAATCCTTTGAACCTACTATTGTAGCTTTAGATTTTGATCTAACAAAATACCACAAGCTAAGAACATTTTCTAACTTAAATGCTTTTAAAGCTGTGTCCATCTTAGATTGTTTATTGGAATCTTTTTCCTTAAAATGATTAATATTCACAATATACCTCCGTTATTTAAATTGACTTATATGTATTTTTTGATAAATATATGGCGGGTATATAGCACTTTAATGTACTATCATATAAAAGTAAGTTACCATATTTTACATATAATGTCAATTAAATTCAATGTTATTCTATGTTATATTTTGTTTTAATTTAGTATGCATAATAAAATAAGTGAAATCATTTACATAACACTGGACTTGTGTGAATAACTTAGACACAAAAAGTTTAACTTTTTATACCGCCACACTTGCAGCTACATGTACTGCTTGTGGAGTCATATAATCGATAGAACCATGAATCCTTTTTCTGTTATACCAGGATTCTATATATTCAAATATTGTCTTACGAGCAATATTGAACTCGTAGTATTTATGATGATTAACTTCATCCTTCTTTAATATTGAATGGAAGGATTCGATGCAAGCATTATCATACGGATTACCTTTTCTACTAAAGGATTGTATGATTCCTTTAGAACCTAGGAAATATTCAAACTCTTGACTTGTGTACTGAGAGCCCAAGTTGCTATGAAGAATAATTCCCTCTGTGGTTTTAACATTTAAGCATGCATTTTCTACCGCCTTTACTGCTAATTCAGCAGTCATAGAAGTTCCATAAGCATAACCGATAATCTTTCTACTGAAAAGATCCATAACAGAGGCGAGATAAGTCCATCCATCCCTGAGGGTATGGATATAAGTTATATCGGTGCACATGTTTAAAGCTGATTTTTTCTCCATCGTTAGTTAATACTTTATGAATTTTAGGAGTAGCGTACCTGGACTTACTTTCTACCCAGATGTTTCTTATCTTGCTTTTAAGTCTTTCAGCCTCTTTTTGGCGTTTTGAAGGTACACTAACTAAAGCCTTATAATAAGTACTTCTAGGGAACTTTAAGGCTTTGCATATAAGTTTGACGGTATATTCAGACTTGTATTTTTCGATAAATGCAACGATTTCACTTATCGTTTTCTTGCGAATATGGCAAAAGCCAACTTGTTGGCTATGCGCTTATTTTTAATATTTCATTCTCCATTTCAAGCTCGCAATGCGTTTTTGCATCACTTGAAACTCCTTAGATGTAATTTCCTTATTATCAGCTAGTTTTACCGGAGAACACTGTTTAATCTACTTATAAATAGTTACCGTTGTTACGCCATACGCACGGCTCAGTTCTAAAACAGACTGGCCAGAGTTGTACAGATCTATAATCTGTTGCTTAAAATCATCCGTATATCGGATACCGTTCTTGGACATTGTTAAAACACCTTTCTTGTAATCATTTTAACGTGTCAAACTTTTCGTGTCCATACTTATATACTAACACCAATTATACTTGTGTTATACTGTATATAAATTACTGCTTATAATTATAATAAATTAGAACGGTTTGAATTGGCTTTCACAGTATTAAGGGGATTCCTTGCCACCCATGGTATTTATCATGTACAGATTTCTCTATCTATGGAAGAGCCAAAGCAGTATCCTTAAAGTGGTAAGTTTAGGCATGCGATTAATGCTGGATAAAGCAGACAATAAGTGGTCAATAAGTGGTTTAATAAGTTGAGTGAGAATACATAAATGTAAAAGAGTGAGAAAGGCAGATATTATATGAAACTATCAAATGAACAGCTAAAGAATATATATTACGGAGCATTAAGTATTTGCGAAACAGAGGATGGATATTTACAGTCTTTTCAGTATACACAGCAGCAGATGCAATATTTTAAGGAAAACTCTGAATTCTGGTATGACAGGTGTAAGGCTTCCAGTGCAAAAACTCTTGAGTTTAACACAAGTGCAACTGGGTTTTCCTTTGAGTACAAAATCATATGGGTGGGGTCAGAGGACTCTATTGAACTTTCTGTAGATGGATTGATAACAAAGATATATTACATAAAAGATTTGCAGAAAGAGGGAAAAATATCTTTTGAAATGCCTGCTGGGGATAAGAAAGTCGTGGTTTATTTACCTGCTGATGCTACCGTTTTGATAGGTAATTTTGAGATTGATGCAGAAGTGTTTCCTGTGGAAAAAAATGAGAAGGTTTTGTGGATGGGGGACTCCATAACACAGGGTTTTGGTCCGTTACGTTCCGCACATACCTATGTAAGTGTGGCAAATCGCCTACTTAACTATGATATTATTAATCAGGGAATTGGCGCATACGTATATGATAAAAACGTACTTCTAAATATGGAAGGTTATTCTCCTGATAAAATCATTATCTCCATGGGAACCAATCAATATGGAACAGAAAGCATGAAGGATATTAAGGAATACTATGAAAGATTATCAGAGGTTTATGGTGATAGGCCGGTGCTTTGTATTACACCAATATGGAGGGGAGATTCACCTGATGGAGTAGAGGTGCTTGCAAAGTTTTGCCAAAGGACGAAATATATTTGTTCAAAGTATTCAAATATTACAGTAGTAGAGGGGTTTAGGCTTGTGCCCCATCTATCAGAATATTTTCTGGACAATCTTCATCCCAATGCCCTTGGCTGTGAGATATATGGAAGAAACCTTGTGTTGGCAATACAGGAAGTGGGATACTAAGCATTCTCATATACACTATAGTTATATCTTTGAGTATGCCTAGCTACTGACATATTTTGAATGGTCATGAGCAAGGAATTGATTACGCTTTATAATCCTACATATCAAAGCAAGAAAAGTCGGGAAGGATATAAGTGATAGTATTATAATTTATATACAGTTGAGAAGGAGTGATGACATGAGTTCTTGGACAGAGGGTTTGCAAGACGCTATCGAATATATGGAGGGAAATCTAACAGATGATATTCGGGTAAAGGATATAGCTGATAAGGCATATGTATCAGAGTATCATTTTCAACGTATTTTTTCGGTATTGTGTGGATTTAGTGTTGCGGAATATATTCGTAACAGAAGGCTAACTTTGGCAGCAAGAGAACTGGCAGGTAGCGAGACAAAGGTAATTGACGTTGCCATAAAGTATGGCTATGACTCACCTGATAGTTTTGCCAGAGCTTTTACAAGGTTTCATGGAATCACACCATCAGCTGCAAGAGAAAAGGGCGCACTGCTTCGTGATTTTGCGCCGATTAAAATAATATTATCGTTGGAGGGTGGAACTATGATGGATTATCGAATTGAAGAAAAAGCAGCATTTACCGTAATGGGGAGAAAAAGAAATTTTTCTAATGAGAACGCTTATCAAGAGATTCCAAAGTTTTGGCTAGAACATATGAATGATGGAGGTAGAGAGATTGTCTGCGGAATGTATGGGCTTTGTATCGATTCCGAGGGTTCGAAATTTGATTATCTGATAGCAGATAATTATATACCTTGGAAGGATATTCCGGATGGGTATGAGACCAGAACACTTCCTGCAGGAACATGGGCTGTATTTCCGTGCAAAATGAATAATTTACAGGATATCAATACTAAGATGTGGAAGGAGTGGTTGCCTAACTGTAAGGACTATAAGCTCGGAGGAAATTATAATGTTGAAATGTATGCTCCTCCATGTGAAGAGGATATTACAGAAAGCAATTGTGAAATATGGCTACCAATTGAAAAAGCTTAGTAGATAAGGCTTGGTAGATAAGACAGAAGAATTGAATAACTGATATATGGACGCACTCATTATGAATTATTTATGGGTGCGTTTTGCTGTGAAAATATATATAAAAAGAACACTTGTTCTATAAGCTAGTATATGGTACAATACTTAAGTGAAGTATCATATTTTGAGCAATCAAAAAAGAGCTCTCAGAGAAAACCTCTAATTGCTCTAAATGTGATTCTTCACGATTGTACCAACTCGCGGAAAAGTAGCCAGCATATGGGATT
>JAQVQL010000332.1 GCA_028701595.1 Herbinix sp. | reverse complement strand
ATTTATATGAATCATTATTAGATTTAGAAAACAAAATAACTAATGAAACTGTTAAAAAGACTAAGTATCCGCTAGATATAGATAAACTGTTTAAAGAGCTAAAAAATGAAGGCTTACTAAAATAAAGCCAGCAACACAATACTTGAACACAGAAGTAAAAAAATATATTTCAAATATTGATAAATCTTGTGATATTCTGATCCTAGATGAGTGCAGCACCATTTCAAATGAAGATATGAAAGAAATTATTACATATTCTAATTTTAAATTAATAATAATGGCAGGTGACCCTTATCAGATAGAATCAATAACCTTTGGGAATTGGTTCGAAATATTAATAAACTTTGTTCCTAAAAAAACGTATGTTTTTTTAGAAGATACGCGCAGAACAGAGAACGAAGAGTTGATTAATTTATGGGATAAAGTAAGAAGGTATGATGATAATGTTCAAGAATATTTAGCAAAAGGAAAATATTGTTATAACATTGATAAAAACATTCTAGAAAAAAATGATGAAAACGAAATTATTCTCTGTTTGAATTATGACGGATTATATGGGATTAACAATGTGAACAGGTTAATTCAACAAAAAAACAAAAATGATTCATATTTTATTGGAGTAAACGAATATAAAATTGGAGATCCTATTTTGTTCAATGAAAACAGCGAGAAATACGAACCGTTATTATTTAATAACGCAAAAGGTATCATTAGTAATATTATTAGAAAAGATGAAGAATATAAGTTTTATATAGAACTGGATAAATCGATAAATGAACTAGACTTAGTTGATGGAGTATCACTTGTTGGAATATCTAGCAATAAAAATTCAATTATTGAAATAATAATAAGAGGGAGAACTTCTAGCGATAATGATAATTCAGAAGCAAGCATACCATTTAACATTTCTTATGCGGTTTCAATCCATAAATCACAAGGTCTTGAGTATGATTCAGTAAAAATAATTATTGTGGATGAAATAGAAGAGATGATTACTCACAATATCTTTTATACAGCAATTACCCGAACAAAGAATAAATTAAAAATTTATTGGTCTCCAAACACACAGCAAAACATATTATCGTCATTTACAAGTGGAAAAAATAACAAAGATGCTTATATTATTGCCTCAAAGCATGGATTTAAATTTATTAGTCAGAATCCATAGGTTGATAATAGGTCATCTCTATAAAATGTAGTTTCACTAGACCATCTATCGATAATAAATGTGATTATGTAGAGGAAATTGTATGAAATTGATTAATATATCAAGTATTCAATGGGATGAGAAACGTGATGATTTACCGGATGGCGATATCATAAATTACACACATTTTGGTTTTGATGAAAAATACATTTATCCAGACTATGAGATAATTAATTCAATAGAGACTTACTTATTTGATACATACGGTGCAAATCCGGTATCCTTTGATTGGGATATAGATGAGGTATAAATTATCCATAATCGTAGAATTGAATGTGGGTTATAGTTTATGCATGATCTCGATATCGAAAAAGAAGCAATAGTTAACATGTGGGATGATTTATACAAAAAACTAAAAACTGTTGATGAAAAGCCACAAAAATTCGAACAAGAACAAACTACTTATGGAATTAGAGAAGCCATGCTTGGATATATTGCCTCTTTTGGTTTAAGTATGATTAAAGACTTATATTTACAAAATACTGATTCTATCGGTTTCTTATTGTCTCTTCGTTGTATTATTGAAGGCATTGCAGTTTACTTATATATTGAAAAAGAGTCTGTTACAAATGAACAAGAAGAAACCGTGAGTCTTAAAAAAGCAGTAGGAATACTTATAGATGATATTCCTTCCAGTATTAACGGGGGGAAAATTGAATCTATTGTTAAACAAGATCCATTTAGTAGTCTGAACGAAGAAGATTTAAAAAATATCATGCAAATAGATATAGCAGAGTTTCTAAAAATGAAATATGATGAGAGTCAAGCAATGAGTCACGCCTCTGGGTATCTATACTATTGCTTATCTGGGGCATGGTATGACGGAACGTTGCTTGCAGTACTATATGAGGAGTTATTGCAAGTGTTATTAAGTAAACTTATGATTAAATTAAAAGACTTACAAAAGAGAACCTTATTACCTAAAACTATTATTAATTATTTAAGAAACTTTATCAAAGATAATAGAACTTACATTGATAATAAGAAGCAAATTTATCTAATGCCTAAAGTTAAGAAAAACTACTAAAGAAAAGAAGTCAATAATTAATAACTGTCTATTATATCTTAAAGTGGAAAAAATATATTTGTACTGTTAATAAGTTGGCATATAGTGAAAAATCAAGTATATTGAAAATTAGTTTCGTATGATATAATTAAAATGAATTCTAACAGATAACATTATTAATAAGAGAAGATAGATTGTATGATAATTGAAAAGTGTCCTTATTGTAATGGGAAATTGAAAACAGGGGAACTAGTTTATAGATTTGCGTATAGGGCTCCAAAGATTATCTTTGAAGATGGTTCAGAAAAACTAGTCAATACGTTTAATCCTTTTAAGGGTGCAGTTATTAATAAAGTGTTTTACTGTGAATCATGTAAGGTGATGTTAGCTGATTTAGGTTCTGAATCTAATGTAGTAATTAATAATAGACTTATCTACAATTAAATACTTTAAACACTGATCCGCCATGAAATGGCGGGTCTTTTTTAAGACAATTATAAATAAGGTTGTTGTTATTTATATGAATAAGCATAACAATTTTTATAAATTAGAACCAATAATATAATTAAACATGAGGAGTGATATAACATGGTTTTAACAAAATATGATGGAAGTAAAATAAAACAATTTCAAATAATTGACCATACAGGTAAAGTTGTCAATGAAAAATATGAACCAAAACTATCAAAAGAAGTATTGTTAAAGATGTATA
>JAQVQL010000331.1 GCA_028701595.1 Herbinix sp. | reverse complement strand
TCTATTAAGTCGAATCTTGATGTACACCAGACAATCCTTGTTGTAGATTCCATGACAGGACAGGACGCCGTTAATGTATCTCAAAGCTTTAACGAAAAGCTTGGAATTGATGGGGTAATACTTACCAAGCTTGATGGTGATACAAGAGGCGGTGCAGCATTATCCATCCGTGCTGTTACGGGAAGACCGATATTATATGCTGGTATGGGCGAGAAGCTTTCTGATTTAGAGCTCTTTTACCCTGACCGTATGGCATCTAGAATCCTTGGTATGGGAGATATACTTACTCTTATAGATAAAGCTCAGGCTGAGTTTGATGAAGACAAAGCCCGTGAGATGGAAAGAAAAATCAAGAAAGCAGAATTTGATTACAATGATTTTCTGGATCAAATGCAGCAAGTTAAAAAGATGGGCGGAATATCCGATATGTTAAGCATGCTTCCTGGCATGGGAAAACAGCTAAAGGATGTTGAAATAGATGAAAATGCCATGGGTAGAACCGAAGCTATAATATATTCCATGACAAAGAGAGAACGCTCTAATCCTGATACTATAAATCTACCCCGTAAGAAAAGAATAGCAGCCGGTGCAGGAGTAGATATATCGGACGTAAATGCCCTTGTAAAGCAATTCGACCAGATGAAGAAAATGATGAAGCAAATGTCTGGTATGATGGGCGGTAAGGCTGGTAAACGAGGCAAATTTAAGATGCCCTTTGGGCTTTAAATTTCAATATATATATACTAATTAAGGAGGTGAAGAAATGGCAGTTAAAATCAGATTAAAGAGAATGGGACAAAAGAAAGCTCCTTTCTATAGAATCGTTGTTTCTGATTCCAGAACACCAAGAGATGGAAGATTTATAGAGGAAATCGGTACCTATGATCCTACACAGAATCCCAGCGCTTTCAACGTTAATGAGGAAGCAGCAAAGAAATGGTTAGCTAACGGTGCTCAGCCGACAGATACCGTAGGTAAAATTTTTAAGAATGCAGGTATACTGTAGGAACCATGAACCGTCTGTAGGAATAGGTCTAGCTGTCAAAAGACAGCATGGAGGTTGATATGAAGGAATTAGTTGAGGTAATTGCTAAATCACTCGTAGATCATCCCGATGAGGTTGTTGTTACGGAGAGAGAAACTGATAAGTCCATCACAGTATTACTTAAGGTGGCTTCCGATGATATGGGTAAAGTGATTGGTAAACAAGGCCGCATCGCTAAATCCATACGTACCGTAGTTAAAGCAGCCGCAACTAAGGATGACAAAAAAGTAATTGTTGAAATTATGCAATAGTTGCTACATGAAGGACTATTGTAAAATAATATTTAGGAGGTTTCTGATAACCAATCACATGGGGAAATCAGCAACCTCCTAGTACTATTTCAAAAGAGCCATATTTAGAGGCTTCAAATATTGATTATAAGAGGGAATTCAATGGATAATTTTCTTAGAGTCGGTGTTATAACAACTACCCATGGTATAAAAGGGGAGGTTAAGGTGTTTCCGACCACCGATGACGTCAACAGATTTGAATATCTAAAACAGGTATATTTGAATACCGGTAAAGATTACAAGCCCTTAGTAATTGAACAGGTACGTTATTTTAAGCAGCTTGTTATATTAAAATTTAAGGATATTAATGATATTAATGACATAGAGAAATATAAAGGTAAGGATTTAATGATACCGAGAGATGAGGCTATAGAGTTAAATGAGGACGAGTATTTTATATTTGATCTCATTGATTCTGATGTTTACACTGAAGATGGGGACAAGATTGGTGTCTTAACCGAAGTCTTAACCTCATCAGCTAACGATGTATATGTAGTAAAGACTAAGGATAACAAAGAGGTGTTACTTCCTTCCATTAAGGAGTGTATCCTAGATGTGGATATTTCCAATAAAAAAATTACCGTGCATTTAATGGATGGATTGCTATAGATAGCAATGATTAAAATAAACCTCTATGAAAGGTACGGTGGGATAAATGAATTTTCATGTACTGACTTTATTTCCTGAAATGATCGAAAATGCCATAAATACCAGCATAACGGGAAGAGCTATAGATAGCGGACTGATATCTGTAAATGCTGTAAATATCAGAGATTACTCTGAAGACAAGCATAACCGTGTTGATGATTACCCTTACGGAGGGGGAGCTGGCATGGTCATACAGGCCGAACCCGTATACAAAGCCTATGGCTACCTAGTTAACCATATTAAGCTGTCTAAGGATGACCATAGCGAATTTAAAAAGCCACGGGTAATCTATGTGACGCCCCAGGGTGATGTATTTAATCAAAATATGGCTACTGAACTCTCTATGGAGGAGGACCTGATTTTTCTCTGTGGTCATTATGAAGGAATAGACGAAAGAGTACTCGAAATGATAGTAACAGACAATATTTCTATCGGGGATTATGTCCTTACTGGAGGAGAGCTGCCTGCTATGGTAATGATTGATGCTATTGCAAGATTAGTTCCCGGTGTACTAAGTAACGAGGCTTCATCAGAGTTTGAGTCATTTAAGGATAATCTTTTAGAATATCCTCAATATACACGTCCAGAGGTATTTATGGGACGCAAGGTCCCTGAGGTCTTACTATCAGGACATCATGCAAATATTGAAACCTATAGAAGACGACAGGCCATAGCCCGTACCTACGAAAGACGTCCTGATATGCTTGAAAATGCAAACCTCAGTGAAGAGGAGCGGGAATATCTTACCCGTTTGATATTCCAAAAGAATTACGATATTTATTCATGATTCTTTGACAAATATCAAGAATCACAATCAATATAAATAGACAAATAAAATTGATTCGCATTAAACTCATGTATTATTCATTCGTACATGAGTTTTTTTCTTCTGTGAAGATATAGAGTAATAAAAGCTATTATAAGCAAAAGTAGTAAAAGGTCGAT
>JAQVQL010000330.1 GCA_028701595.1 Herbinix sp. | reverse complement strand
ATCCTCCGTATAATATACTGTCTCCGCAACCGCTGGATTTCCTACGGTTAGTGTACCCGTTTTATCAAATATCATTGTATCAGCACGACTAAAATCATTTATAACCTCGCTACCTTTTAGTAGTACTCCATGACTTGCTCCGTTTCCGATACCTGCCACGTTAGATACGGGTATACCAATAACCAAAGCACCGGGGCAACCAAGAACCAGTATTGTTATAGCTAATTCTAAATCTCTTGATATTATCCATACTACAAAGGCTAAAACTAGGACAGCCGGTGTATAGTATTTTGAGAAGCGGTCTATAAAACGTTCAGCCTCTGATTTCGAGTCCTGAGCCTCTTCTACCAGCTCAATAATCTTTCCAAAGGTTGTGTCTTCTCCGACACGATTTGCTACTATCTGAATAGTTCCGTTTTCTAATATGGTACCTGCATATACCTTTAAATCCTTTTCTTTGCCTACAGGTAGTGATTCACCTGTAATACTTGCTTCATTGATGTAGCCTTTACCGGATAGCACTGTTCCGTCAACAGGAATCTTTGCACCTGTCTTTACAAGAAGAATATCGCCAACATCTACTTCTTCAACCTCCACCTCTTCAAATTCGCCATTCTCCATCTTCTTTAGAGCGCTCTCCGGAGCCATCTCTGTCAAGGCTTTAATAGCTGAACGAGTCTTGGTTAATGTACGTAATTCTAAAAATGCACCGAACAAGAACAGGAATGTTACTATGGCTGATTCCTCATAGTTTTTAATTAAGAATGCACCTAAAACGGCGATTGTTACTAATACATCTATACTAACAACTTTTACTCTTAAGGCCTGAATCGCTTGGATTGCAATCGGTATAAGGCCAAGTATGGATGCAATTATCAACGCTAGTGTAAAGATGTTTGTTGCTTCCATTGTCCACTCAGAAATAAAGGCAATGGCGATTAATATACCACTTAATAATGTTATCTGATTTTTTTTACCTAATATGTGATTTAAATGCTTCTGCATGGTTCTCCTCCTCATCTATATTATTTTTTATTTCTATGTGGCTTGTTCTAAAATCTGATTATTCTTGATATGCTTTATCTAACTCTGAAAGCATATTATATACAGCTTCATAGCTTTCACACACATCATCTGGAACGGAATAATTATCCGTTATCTCTCTTAGCCTATTAAACTCATTAGCCAATTCCAGTTTATCAGCACCTGCCTTTTTTGACTTTTGATTAATTACCTCAAATAAGTCTCGTACACGGTGGAATTCCGGATGATTGTTTCCATGAACTCTATCTACAACCGGTACATACTGCTCCAATCTCTTTAGGTTTATTTCATTTGCTTTATTAAATTTAGTCATATTATTTTCCTCACTTTCAATTTATTATTATTGCTTTTGTAACTATATTCTATCAAAGATAATCAAATTAAAAATTGATGTAAATCAAGTTTTGAATCTGTCTTCCGATATTATTGATTATATAATTGCATTGCAATATATAATTCCTTTATGATAAAATTAACTAAATATAACGAAATAACTACATAAATAATGAATAATGTCATTTACTAAGGAGAAAGAATGAACAAGAAAAAAATAATCTATGTTATCACAGTACTGACGAGCCTAATTATACTATCAGTCGTCTTTTTTATTCTAGTTAAATCAAATAAAACTAACCCTACTCTAGATATAGAGATAATAATATATGCTGATTCGCTTTTAGACGCCGCAGAAAGTGATAATGATGTAGCTGTCGTTAATACAGATAATTCTGAGGGTGCAAAACCCTCTAATAGCGAAGCACCTGATGCAATTAGCAATAATGAACATAAAGATATAAATAACAAATTAGATATAGAGGATATAGCTGATACCTGGGAAGTAGATATAGGGGATATAGCTGATATCGAAGAAATAGATGCCTTAGATGAAGCAGAAATTATCCCCATTGATACATATGATACTATCACAATAAGTGCTGCTGGAGATGTTACACTAGGTAGGGATGAGAGCTTCGGCTGGGAGAGAACCTTCGATCATGAGCTAGAGCTTCAGGATGGAGATTTTGCTTACTTTTTTAATAATGTAAAGCATATATTTGAGGCAGATGATTTGACAATTGTTAATCTTGAAACCACTCTGACAACTGCTACTAAGAAGGCCGACAAGAAATTCAGATTTAAGGCTGATCCTTCATATGTGGAGATACTTAAGCAGGGCAATATTGAGGCTGTCAGTATTGCCAATAATCATACCCTTGATTTTCTTGATAAGGGTTATCAGGATACATTGATGACCTTGGAGGAAGCGGGAGTTGGCTATTATGGCTATGAGCACAAATACATCACAGAGGTTAGAGGCATTAAGATAGGCGTACTTGGCTACTATTCTATGAAGGCAACAGATAAGCTAAAAAGCGAAATAGAGCAAGCTATAGATGAACTTAAAAACGAAGGTACTGATTTGGTTATTATTATGTTTCATTGGGGAATCGAAAGGGATTATTGGCCAAACTCAGCACAGAAGGAGCTGGCTTATTTCTCCATAGACAAGGGTGCTGATTTAGTGCTAGGATCTCACCCACATGTTCTTCAGGGTATAGAAGAATATAAGGGAAAGCAAATCGTATACAGCCTCGCTAATTTCTGTTTTGGGGGCAATAAGAATCCAAAGGACAAGGATACTATGATTTATGTGCAAAGATTTAACATTAAGAATGGCGAGTTGCTCTCACAGGAATATGATATAATTCCTTGTTCAATATCTTCAGTAACTAATAGAAATAATTATCAGCCTACGCCCTTGGAGGGAGAGGAAGCAGAAAGAATCATGAAAAAAATAATTAAATACAGTGATTTTTAATTTCTAATATTGAACCTAAAGCTTTTTTAATACATAAATACCCCCTCGATATATCTCCTATATGAATATCGAGGGGGTATCTTGA
>JAQVQL010000329.1 GCA_028701595.1 Herbinix sp. | reverse complement strand
TACTCCTTCTTAGTTCCATTTTCAAAGATGACTTCTAAATCATATTCGGAATCAATCATGTCCACTGTCATCTGTACCCTTTGGTGAAGCACTTAGAATTGTTCAAGACGAACTTGATTCCAAGAATTTCTATGCTGTTAATCCTGATTATCTGCCGGATTTAAAAAAATAATCATAAAAGCCTGAAGGCAAATGCTTTCAGGCTTTATTAATTAAGGTATTATTAATTATAAACACTAAGATTATGTAGTGGCAGAGCAGAAAACGAGAACAACAGATGTTTCAACTATTCTTGATGATTTATCATTCCACCACACTCCTGTATATTATTTGGAGATGATGTTACAAACCCTTTTCGCAACTTGTAACGATAGGAAAAACAACTTTTCACGAGCAGGTAAATTGTGCGTCCATGCTCTTTCATCATAATTTTCAAAATTAGTTAGTATATCACCACTATATAAAAGCTGTCCGAATTTAACTCCTCTGAATCGTGCTATAGCCGCGATAGTAGCGCATTCCATTTCAACCACTTCACAGCCTTCCTCTTTTCGATATGTAATCATATCAGGTGTTTCACGATAAAAAGCATCTGTTGTCCATGTCTTACACTCAATATATGGTACAGAATAATCGGATAAAACCAATTTGATTATGTTGACTATATCAGTATCCAGTATAATATCACGAGAAGGAGGTAAATAATGATAAGAAGCGCCTTCATCACGTAGAGCAACATTAGGGATAATTACATTACCTACTGGGATTTCATTTAAAACTCCACAACCTCCGCAAGTTATAATAATTTTCACTCCATATCCAATTAAGAAATCAGTCATCATGGCGATTGATGCTGAGCCTACAACAGCTTGAATAATACATATTTTACTACCCTCGTAATCGACTTCATAAATCGGAAATTTGCGCATCTCTGACCCATAATGATTTATTTCAATTGCCTTGTTTTCATTTACATATTTTTCTAATACTTCTCCAAAAAAAGTCATAACGCAAACAGATGGCAAATTATTATTTCCAGCTCGGTTTGGTTTGATTACACCATCTTTTTCAATATCATATTCTAATATTGGATATGCATTCTTTACAACGGCCACTTGATTCCCTCCAATCGTATACAATACAATTAGCTAGTGATATTGCTATAACAGGCTTCTTGACAATCCTTGAATATTTCATACCTACCCAAAACCAATATGCAATCATTAGAAAAGGAGCAATATAAATAAGAAAAGGTATAAATCGTAATAAGTAATTAAGCATATAACCGTTCTCTAATCAATAATATTTTTTGATAGAACAACTAAATCCCATACAAAAAGTTCGTATCGGTATATACCTCTTTCAATAACAGCAACTAACGGTGATGGCATATGCAAAGAATACTCTAAAGCAAAGTCTTTTGTAAACTCTTCCTTAACTTAAGTTACAATGACATTATATCTTAAAAGGATACATATGACAAAGTATCAATATAAATACATATTTAATTATGAATATATGTTATATGAATTTTAATAGGTTTCTGACAGATATCAGTAATAAATGCTAATTTGGACAAAAAAATAAAATTTCTGCTAATGATTTCATGATATTAAGGAACTATGAATGAATTGCTTTCGTCTTTTATTTAGGGGGCGTTTCCGGAGTCCCTTGATTATAATACTAAATGTACCAGCTACCAAAAGTAAAATTATTCTTGACAAATCCTTTGTGCCGTATTATGATAAGCGCAATAATATGTGAAACTGTTGAGAAAGAGTAGTAGGCTTTAGTACGACATTACAGAGAGTCGCTGGTGGTGGGAATGCGATATCAAGTCTTTAGCTGAATGGGCTTTTGAGGGCAACCCGAACTAAGAGTAGGAGTTGACGGACACCATTACCGTTATATGGATGGCATATATATATTGTATATGATCGAGGAGGGCAATGATAAATTCATATGAATTTATTACTTGTCAAATTGAGTGGTACCGCGGATATAATTCGTCTCAAGTATATTTATACTTGGGGCTTTTTTATTGCCATAAATGGTACCAGGTACCGCTAAAAAAATAAATTATGAGGAGGATTGGAATGAAAAAGAGATTAATTACTGTAGTTATATTAGGGGCTTTAACAGCAACCCTAATGATGGGATGTTCAAAGAAAGAGGATGGAGAGGTTATAGTTGGTATCGGACAATTTGCCGAGCATGGTTCGCTTGACAATTGTAGAGAAGGGTTTATAGCAGGACTCGAGGAAGCGGGATACAAGGAGGGTGAAAACCTAAAGGTTTTATATGAGAATTCACAGGCAGATGCTAATGTTGCATCACAGATTTCAAAGAATTTTATCGCAAGAGATGCAGACTTAATATGTGCGATTGCCACTCCTATGGCACAAAGTGCTTTCGGCGCAACTAAGAACACGAAGATTCCTGTAATCTTTACCGCTGTAACAGATCCTATTAAGGCTGAGCTTGCTAAGGAAGATGGAAGCCCTAACGGCAATACCACAGGGACTAGCGACAAGCTACCTGTTGAGAAGCAGTTAGAAATGATACGCAAGGTTTTACCTGAAGCTAAAAAGATAGGAATCATGTACAGCACCAGTGAAGTCAATTCTCTTTCTGCAATTGAGGAATATAAGGCAGCTGCTCCAAGTTATGGTTTTGAAATAGTAGAGAGTGGTATTTCAACCATAGCAGATGTCCCTATGGCGGCAGATAGCCTGCTGGAGAAGGTTGACTGTATCAACAACCTTACCGACAATACAGTTGTAAGTGCATTACCTACTATTCTTAACAAGGCTTCAAATAAGAATATACCAGTATTCGGCAGCGAGGTTGAACAAGTTAAGATTGGTTGCTTAGCCTCTATGGGACTTGACTACTTTGATCTTGGAAAGCAAACGGGTAAAATGGCTGCTCAGGTATTAAGCGGAGAAAAGAAAGCAA
>JAQVQL010000328.1 GCA_028701595.1 Herbinix sp. | reverse complement strand
TCTCCGTTATACCAATCCAAAATTATTTTTGTTGGAACCAACTCGCTTGAAGCAAAATCAGCAAGTTTTACTCTTGCTTTCCTAAAAAGTTCATTAATAGGTAAAAGCATAATATCTGCCGCAGCATGAAAATCCCTCAAATTATCCCCAACCTTATCTCGTGTGTGCATAACTTCAAGCAGATTATCTATCACAGCCTTTTTTAATACGGGATGAAGATGTTTGAGGTCAGTATAAGGTTTTCCAATAGGGGCAGTAACATCATATACCTCAACACCTAACTTGAACTCTTCCTCATCTTTATCTGTCTCAAGGATAATAGTAGCTGCTCCATAACCTAGTTTGATTCGATTCTCATCCAGTTTACTTGAATCAAATACTCCATAAACACAGCTAATAAATACCGTCTCAGTGCAGTCTTCGCTTGTTGTTCCTAAATACTCTTTAAATAACTCTACTGTATCGAGGTATGGATATGTATTCACAATGGCATCATCACTCATTCCTCTTTCCTCTCGTAAAGCCTTCTTCAAACTACTATACACATCGTCAATCCTAGATAATACGTTGTTCCAAAATACAATGTTCTTCTTCATAATATAATACTTCCTTTCTGCCCCTTTTACCTGGGTGCCAGGTATTATAGTGTTTTAAAATTACTCAAGAAATCTTAACCAAGTATTATTTAGTAAAAACAAATTCATCTATATAATGGCCTCAGTTTAAATAACTCCAACATTGTGAGAGAAGTTTTTTACATAATTAGATATTGGTTTCGCCTGAAAGCCTTGATTTTGCTAGCTTTTCAAATATCTCTATTCAATTTATTAAATTTTTATAAACTATTTTTGATCATTAATTATAAATTCTTGTTAATTGAAAATATTATGTAAACAAACAAGTTATAAGATTAAGAGCCATGTAAAAATAATATGCGGATGAAGCTAAACTCTGTAATTGTAACCAAAATTACTGAACTTAGCCACATTATAAGTTATACTACCGTCTTCCCGATTCGTAGTAAGGTAGACAACTGCGTGCTAATGAAGGAACTTTCATCCATATGGCAAGTAATATACTGGAAATCGCAAACTCAAGAGATGCAATGACGCAAATTGATGAGGGTGAAAAAGCCGCCGTCGGCTTAACCGACGCCGGAAAAGCCCTAGTAGATGCGGGGTTTGACATAACACGTGTCCTCACGATAAACCTGATAAACGAATCAAGGATGTACTCATTAATCCTTGGTTAGCATAAACCGGCAGCAAAACCATTGTTGATGTAGATGATATTAATATTTCTGATCATGGTCAGGTATCATTTTCGCTATCTACAGAAAATAACTAACTGATGTGTATCTGTTTTCTCTCATTTGTCTTATATATTGAGTTCTGCTTCAACTATTTCTTCATTATGTAATTCCATTTGCCTTTAGAATCTATTAAAAGTTCTAATTCTATTATGCCAACTGATTCTTAAGTCATCGTGTCAATAACCTAATGGAGATCTAATAAAGGACTTTTTAATGCGTTATATAGAAAAGCCTGCTGCAAATCTATTATTAAATAGTTTTGCAGCAAGCCAATAATCACTTGCCATACAATTTGACCATATTAATGTTGCCACATATCAGTTACATTATGGTGCAAATTCCAAGTCTAGCTCTAAGTATTGGATAAACCATTCAATAATGAAAGATAATCCAAAATTATATATATTTCACCACTAGACAATAGAAGGTATTTCTTAACTCTTCTTAAATCCTTGGAAGTATAAATGTCAATATTAGTTTGCATAAAAGGGAGTACGGACATTCTTATAATAACACAGAGTTATATCATAGAAATAATCTAACTCAGAATTTCTTCAGCCAAATCATATTATTAGCCTTATTTATTTCAATGTAGTAGTCTTAGAATTTCAACTATACTTGGTAATTATAAAAGAGCACCTATAATAGATGCCCATAAATTAATTGGAAGACCCTGAATATATTCCGATCCAGCTAGTTATATTATACTAGCATCAGCCCATCATAATTGCTTTCAAACGCAAAATGCTTCACCATCTTCTTTCAGAAAAACCCGATCCGATAGACTAATAAATAAATCCGGAGCCATTGTGTGAATAGGTATTATCTGCTTGGGCTCTAGACCTGAAATTACACTTAAAATATCGGATACGGTAGCGTGTCCACTGGTGTGCAGCATGTCTGCTGTAAAGCCTGATTTATACAAATAATCTTCAAATTCCTTTTGGTATTCGCTGTCACGGTATCCACTCCATAATGAATACACAAACAATCCGTTTTTAAGACCAGCAATTTCGATATCCTTTCGCATTGAAGGGCGAACAGCCATAATAATTTTATTCTGGACCTTCTTAAGCTTGTCTTTTGAGATATAAAAAGGAGAAAACCGCTTTGCATATTTTTCGCCAATCTTATTAAAAATTTTTTGTGTAAGCCAATATGGGTAGAATACCTTAATATTTGGATAATCTACAGACGGATATGGCAAATGATTATTGCCAAGCTGCCTGAGCTCGTATAGGACATTTGCAGTATATACATCGACAACAACGATTCTATCAAGCCTTGTCGCCGCTCGATAAAAGCTCACAATCCGGTCGATATTCTGGCTTGATGACTGAAATAAAACAGGGCCTTCGAAATCTTTGATTCTTTTTACAACTCTTTCTTCAAGTTCCTGTTCAGTAATAACTTCTTCATTCTGCCGTCCAAACATTGTGCCTTCTATTAAAAGTGCTTCAGCACCTTTCTTAGCTTTATTAATAAATCTGTCAAGGCAAGTGGCTTTTCGGCCATGCCCTCGAAAGTCACCAGTATAAATAATTGTTTTTTCTTTATACTATATTTCAAATGCTGCCGCATCAAAAGCTGAATGATCCATCAAGAAGGGCATGACTCTGAAGTCTCCAATTTGAAACGGCTTATACATA
>JAQVQL010000051.1 GCA_028701595.1 Herbinix sp. | reverse complement strand
AGACTTTATGTTAAAGCTGATAGGATTCCCGCTGCCATAACCCTGGTTTATCATTTTAAGAATGAACAATCAGTAAAGGTTCCTATGCATTATATCTATATGGTGGCAAAGGGAAGTATATATGAAGCAGAGATACAGGTTCCCAAAGAACCCGGACTTCTATTTTATTATTTTACAATAGAGATAGGCAGTAGCACCTATTATTATGGAAATAACAAGGATAGTCTTGGGGGACAGGGTAAAGTCTATAGTAAAACACCCCCTGCTTATCAGATTACTGTCTATAATGAGGATTATAAAACACCTGATTGGTTTAAGGGCAGTATTATCTATCAGATATTTCCGGACAGATTTTCTAAGGGAAGTATGGATAGCTTTAGCACAGGCAGAAAAGATATTATTCGCCGCGAATGGGAGGATACACCCTACTATAAAGCAGAGCAATTTGGTGGTGACTACCTTGCCAATGATTTCTTCGGTGGCAATTTGGACGGAATACTAAATAAGCTTGCCTATCTGAGGGACCTTGGAATTACTACTATATATCTTAATCCCATATTCAAGGCCTACTCCAATCATAAATATGACACGGGAGATTATGAAGTGGTTGACCCCATGTTCGGAAGCAATGAGCTCTTTGAACAGCTATGTGAGGAAGCCTTAAGATATGGTATACGCATTATTTTGGACGGTGTGTTTAGCCATACAGGAAGTGACAGCAAATACTTTAATAAAAAAGGCTCCTATCCGTCTCTTGGAGCTTATCAGTCTAAGGATTCACCATACTATAGCTGGTATAGCTTCTCAAAGCATCCAGAGGATTATGAAAGCTGGTGGGATTTTGAGACCCTACCGAATATCAATGAGACTAATCCCTCTTATATTGACTATATTATTAGCTCCCCTGATTCCATAATAAATAGATGGCTTAATATGGGTGCCTATGGATGGAGACTTGATGTAGCCGATGAGCTTCCCTCTGATTTCATAAAGAAGCTACGTAAGGAAATGAAATCCACCAAGCCAGAATCGGTGCTTATAGGAGAGGTCTGGGAGGATGCTTCTAATAAAATTAGCTACGGCGAGCAACGAGAATATTTTCTGGGGGAGGAACTAGATTCGGTAATGAATTATCCTCTACGAAGGGCTCTTATAGATTTCGCCTGCGAAAGCTGTGATGCCAGCGCTTTTGCCATGCGAATAATGTCTTTAAAGGAGAACTATCCTAAGGAAGCCTTTTATTCACTTATGAACCTTCTATCCAGCCATGATAGCGAACGAATTCTTACCATGCTTGGAGATGCACCTGCTAGGGATCAGATATCCAAGGATGATATGTCGGTATATGAATTAAGTAAGTCCAACCTGGAGCTGGCCAAGAAACGTATGGAGAATGTTATATTACTTCAAATGACACTACCAGGTGTGCCCTGTATTTACTACGGTGATGAGGTGGGTATGCAGGGTTATAATGACCCCTTTAACCGTAAAGCTTATCCATGGGGTAATGAAGATAATGACTTCCTTTCGCTTTATAAGCGAATGATTTCCTTAAGACAAAATAAAAGTCTCCTAGTAGATGGAGACTTTGAAATAATCTATAAGTATAAATCCTGCCTTGCATTTGCAAGATATGATAGCGAAAAGCTCATAGTCGTATCAGTAAATATGGATAAGGACGAGGAAGCCTTCACCCGAATTGACTTAGGCCGCTTCCATCCCTCCGAAGCAACCGATATAGTAACAAATGAAAATATCGATATTGTTAATGGAACAATTATATTTGATCTTCCACCCCTAAGCCATAAAATAATTGAAGTCGATATAAAATAGCTCTTACATCTACCAGTTATTTATAGCATGCTCTGCAAAGGATACCAGCTTCTCTATCCTTAATTCCGTTCCATCATCAAGTACTGCCTTACCATTGAATTCTCCGAACATCTGGTGGCAACAATTATCCACCCATAATAGCTTTGTTCGGGTAGTCCGGTCATATAAGGGAGTCAATGTCAGGTCCAGTCTTCCCTCCCTGTCATACAAATGCCAGGGAGCCATATAATTTTCTGATCGTTCAATCATTACATCACCAAGCTTATGTACTGTATTACCGTAAAAGAGAATATTTTCAGTGGCAGCACTTGTATTGCCAAAACCACAGCCTAGGTTAAATCCAAATGTTTCATTATTGATATAGCCGCTTCCATTACTCCAATACCATTCGTTATGAAAAGGCCATACGCCCCTACCCCAATCCAGAATTCCAAAGGACTGCTCCTTTAAAAATGTGTATTTTGAACCCCCATTATAGCTTACAAAGCCCTCCGCTTTCATACAATTTATCTTCTGGTTATAGTAGAAGGCCTTGGGCGATTCATCAAAGGGCACATTAATGACAAGGGAGTTATTATTCTGTCTGGTCAAAAGTATATCCGCCTCAAAATCATCCCATCTGCAGTATAGGTGCCTCTGGTTCTTCTTAGCTTCGAATCGCATCTCACCAGACTTTTTCTTGTAGCTGATTACATGGTCTGTTTCTCCATCCTTCGGCAGATTCATCGAGCCAAAGGGAAGCACCAGAAAGGTGCCTTTTTCTGCGAGCTTTTCTCCGTTCCTAAAGTCAAAAAGCATGATACCTACCTGTCCCGCATAGGAGGCATGGCCAATCGTAAACTGCATACACATCCTGTCATCCGTCACCTGATAAAAATCCCATTCCTTAATCCTGTAAGGAGGTGCTTTAATTGCCTTTCGGTCATAGTTAAGGATACTCTTCGTGGAATAACCGGGAATGGGAGAACCGTTTTTATCAAGAACAGGCCCCGCCTTTGTAAATTCCCTCTGCTTATCACTATTCATAATACAATCTCTCCCCTTTCATTCATAGGTCTACTTTACATTTTAAATTCCCAAGGAAGCTTTAAGAAACCTCATAGAGCTTTCTCTGAGTCTTAATATCTTCTCTTCTGTCTCTTCCATATTGCCGATCTTAAATATATCCAAATTATTAAAATCCTTAATATCATATAATATGTGTGATGAGAGTCCCAGATCGGTAAGAAGATCCTCTGTCCTTTTACCTGTATCAGTATGAAGCATTGATGCAAAAGGCTTACCGTATAAAATAGAAAATACAGTTCCATGAAAGGAATTTGTTATAACATATGCCGCAGATTCAATCAGACCTAAGAACTCACCTGCATCTGAGGTATAGAAAGGCTCCAGCTGATTAATCAACCCGTTTAATGGTCTTCTTTGAAGTATAGGCATGCCAAGAGAAACAGAAATCCTATTTGCAAATTCTATTAGCTGGGGATTCTTTTCAATGGAATAAACCAGTATATAGGGTTCCTTATATTTACTAGTAACCTTAATCTCATCATAATCCTCTTTGTTTAGTAAAAGAGTCGGGTCGAGTACTACCTCCACGGGTTTATCTACCAGCTTGCTTATCGTAGTCTGTATACTTCTTTCTCTTACAGATATATTCGAAAAGGATTGTAGAGCTTTTTCCATATCATTCTTATATTTTGTCGCTACATAATCGCTACCAAGGCTCGCTGCATAGGATATCCTTTTGCTACCGGGCTCGGCAAATTCCAGATAATAGGCCGGATTATATCCTCCAATATGTGTTGGATTCCACACCTGGTCACTTCCCACAATATAAGCGTCCAGATTAAGCCTTGCATCCACAAGCTCTTTATAAGTTCTATAATCCCCTATAAGATTAATTCTTGTCTTTAGGAAGGAGTGAAATTTGTTATATCTAGTTAGACTCTTTTTGTTTCTAAGATAGAGCTTACATCTAAGTAGATTACGGGAAAGCCCTCTCTTTAGCCTCATAGGATCATATAGTCCATCTATAATATCAGGGTGATAATTAATCACACCAGGCTTGACACCTAGGTCCTTTAATACCTTTTGTAATGCCCAGGTCTGTAATACCGCACCGTAATTATTCGCGCTATGAAATGTTACAACTCCCACCTTCATCTCAGCTTCCTTCATCTCAGCTTCCTTTCTCTCAAATCGAGTATACTATTTATAGAAAAGCCGACTTCATCATTAAGAATAATGTTATCTCCTTGAAGCTTTAAATCCTTTGAATCATTGCCAACAAGGACAGCATCATAAGCAGGAAATTGCTTAACAATATACTTAATTGTGCCTCTGTACTTTCTGTTCTTATGGTACAAGCTCTTACTAAAGTGCTTAAAATTATAGATAACCTTATCTCCGCTTCGAAGGCATAGGTGAAGCACCATATGTTCTAAGCACGAATGATGGATTACATAGTCAAAGCTCACATTTCCGAAGTATTTTCTCTTTTCACGACTCATGACCCTTTCTAAGCATTTACTATAGGCTTTATTCTTCGCTATTTTACCCATAAATTTTATCTTAAAATATTCAGAACGTGTAAAGCCTACCTCATATATAATTGGTAGATAGGAGATATCAGCATTAAGCATTGAAAGAAAATGAGTATCCTTCTTAACCTCATCAGTCTTCATGCAAATATAGATATCATAATAATTAGTATCAATAGAATTTATCATATTAATTCTGTTTCTACTTTCTATATCATCCTTAAATCCCTTCATAAATATGAGAACCTTTTTCTTGTCATTTGGTTTGATGCTTTCTGGCTTAAGCCCAGCATTAGAAGGCATAGTTTTATCATTGTCATCCATATCTTTTAATAATATATTACAGATTCTCTCTGGTGTATCCACCCTATCATTGATACAAAATCTATTATAAAACTCTTTGTATTCTTTACGCTCAGCCCTTAATTCTCTGATTAGCTCCTCCACAGTCTCAGTAATAGGTAAGCCCAAATCATCCAGGTCAAGATACAGTCCTCTATCTTGCAGGTATTCATCCCTGTCATATGAAAATAGGATTATCTTATTCTTTGTAACTCCATAATCAAACATAATACTGGAGTAATCCGTTATAAGCACATCGGATGCACATAAAAAGTCATATGTCTCATACTTTCTAGGAAACTCCTCTATATGGCTATATCCCGAATAATCCATCTTGTCCTTGACATATGGATGGAGCTTTACATAGAAAGCATCAGAATCATCAAGCTTACTATCTATATCTATAAAAAATTGCTCCAGCTGCCTTAATTGCTTGTCTGTCTCCTTATGATGAAGAAGGCCTCTCCATGTGGGCATATATACTACAACCTTCTTATTGGTTATATTACAGTCTTTTCTAATTTGTTCTCTGCGTGCTTCATTAAGAAGGGCCGAATTTCTAGGATAACCTGACACCAAAACCTTTCCTTCATATATATCCTTAATCATATAGTCACCCATGAACACATCTCTAGAGAATTCATTTTGATAAAGAAGATAATCCGCTATTAAGAAATTGCGCTGAATATTTCCTAGGGCATATTCTCTATTGGGAACAATTCTTCCCATGGCCTTTAAGGGCGTCCCATGCCAGGTATTTAGATATACCTGCTCCTTCTTCTTAATAAAATAAGGAGGAAAGCTTGTATCCGTAATCAGATATTTGGCGGATGCCAGTGCTGCATCATAATCCTTAGAATAAATTTCTATCATATTTACATTCTTAATATTATAGCTATCAAGAAGTCTTCTAAAAGAAGCCTTATATTCCGGAGCCATAGCCAGCATCACATTGTAGTCCTGATATTTATCCTTTGATAGCTCCATAAGTAGAGCAAATATATTGCCAGCTACATCCTCTCCGTGCTTAGATTCCAGTAATATATCCTTATGTACTACCTCAAGCTTCTCATATAAATGGGTATAGTAAACTGGCCCTCTCCTCAGAAGAACAGAAATAAAAGGGAGCTTTTTCTTTATTATTGATATTTTGCCATTACTTTTCCTGAATTTATTAAGCTTTGCGAATATATTCTTAAGACGCTTTAATGCATCGTATATCCTATTGGGCATATATTCCCTTAGCTTAGTGATACGAATCATCTTTTTTCTATTCATAAAAAGCGGAAGCTTTCTCTTTAACCATCCTGACGAATACAAAAGATAATGATTGCTTCGCCAATTAGGAGTCCTACTATCGAGGAAATCCTGGGTCTTGTTAATTATCTCGAGCTTTATGTCAAGCTTACCCTTACCTCTATTTTCATTCTTAAAAAGGGTTATATAACGAAACAGAAAATGCCTTGCGCAGGTGTATTCAAGCTCATCATGGTAATGCTCCATGTAATTATACTTCTCCATATAATCAAATACCAATTCAAAGGCTTTAATAATATCCAAGGTCTGCTTTGAGAATGTATTTAAAAAGCCACCCTGAGTTGTCTTACGATAATTATATAAAGGCTCATTCACGACACCAATATTCTTAGCCTTCACTACCACCTGATATACAAATACAAGATCCTCAAATCTCATGTTCTCAGGAAATTCCATTCCTTCAAGTAGCTCTCTTTTATATAATTTATCCCAAGGAAAAGGGAGTATGTGGGCTAGCTCATATTTTTCATCATAAGGATTAAAGCTACTGTTAATTAGTTCAAGCTTAATATGATCGCGTTTTAACATTCCCGTGTGAATGTCTTCATACACATTGTAACGGGTGCAAATCACCATATCATTATCATCGGCTATTGCTTTCTTATAAAGCTTTTCACACATATCCTTTTCAATAAAATCATCGCTATCTACAAATTGTACATACTTACCCCTAGCTTTAGTCATACCAAAATTTCTTGCATGACTAACTCCCCTGTTCTCTGTTGTATAAACCGTCATAATTTCAGGTTTATTTCTCTGATATTCTTCTAGAATCGAAAGACTATTATCTGTACTGCCGTCGTTAACAGCAATTATTTCTATCACTTCTAGTGTCTGGGAAAATAAGCTATCGAGGCAATGCCTAAGATACCTTTCCACATTATACACAGGCATTATAATACTAACTTGTATATTATGCTCCTCCATATCATCTTCCTCCTTAAGCTTTACGACTAAGTATATATTTAGTTATTGTCTTGTAGGTCAAAAACCACCTTTGCTACCTTACCTGAGGCATTGCCATCTTCCCAAGCACAGAACTTTTCATAGAAGACATCGTACTTCTCTTTGTATTTATCAGTTAGCTCATCCATATTTTTAATCGCTTCCACAATCTCCTCAGTGGTAAACAATAAAGGCCCAGGTAGTTCCTCCTCTATATCTATATAGAAGCCCCTTAGTACGTCTCTGTATTTCTCCAAATCGTAAGTATAAAATAACATAGGTCTCTTGAGATTGGCATAATCAAAGAACACCGATGAATAATCTGTAATTAGGCAATCTGATATGAGATACAATTCAGAAATATCATCGTATTTACTTAGGTTGTAAGCAAAATCCTCCATGCCAGTAACATCTATAGAATCAGCGATAAAATAATGGGTGCGTAGAAGTATTACGTATTCATCACCCAGCGCCTCTTTCATGAGCTTTAGGTCAAGCTTCAGTGTGAATTTGTATTGACCCTTGGTATAATATTCGTCGTCTCTCCATGTAGGAGCATATAGAATAGTTTTCTTGTTCTTCGGTATGCCAAGCTTGTCCTTTATTTTACTGGCAATCTCATCCTTATTATCCCAGTGCATAATATCATTTCTGGGATACCCTGTCTCAAGCATTGTTTTGTTATATATAAAGCACCTCTTGAAAATATCACTGGAGTATTGATTAGCGGCGATAAGGTAGTCCCAGGATCTTGACTGTATATAGGTTTGCCTCTTGTATCTTGGGGTTGCCGAATTAATATCCTCAAGATCGAAGACCAATCGCTTAAGGGGTGTCCCATGCCACGTCTGTAGAAATACATTTCCCTGTCTTTTCTTAATCCATACGGGCTGCCTGCTATTAAATATATAATATTTGCAGCGAGCAAGATAATAACAATATCTGATGCTGAATCTCTTTACCTTAATATGACTATAGGGTATATTGGTGCGTTTGTTCTCAATAACCCATATACATTTATATTTGCCCGGATAATTCTTTTGAAGATATTCATATACATACTTGGGACTGTCAGAATAGCTTTTCCCAAAAAAGCTCTCACAAAAAACCCAATTTTCCTTAACTGATGTTTTAAGAAAAAACTTTCGGTATAAGAATTTAGGAAGCTCCCTCTTATTCTTAAATAATCTTTTTATTTTTCTCCTTGCCAAATGAGCCGTTACAATCCTTTTAGCTTTCTTGTAATTTCCCTTAAAAAAGGCTCTGAGTATTCTCTTCTTATATTTCTTATAGGAACGAATTAATTCCTTATCCATCTTCGATATTAAGCCATGAAGTATATAAAACTGCTCTATAACTAGCTCAACGTTCTTCGCCCTCTTTAATTTAGGTGCAAAATACCTAATGGTAAAATATATAATCTTCTTATCCAATCTTCTTCTTAGATCGCTCTCGGGAGCTATTAGTGTCTTGGCATATTCATATGTCTTAACATACTCAACAAAGCTTTTGCTTCCCTTCGTCTGTCCTAAGGATGGGAAATTAATAGAGTCATTATGATTTCGCTTAATATATTGAGACTCCATATTCCTGCCAAAATTATAGGCCTCATCAAGAACCCTAATTAAAAATGGGTAATCAGACAGAAAAGTAATATCCTCATTAAACCTTATGTTGTTATCCTCAATCAGCTTTCTTCTAATCAAAACATGGAGTACAGAAATACTTCTTACACTTTTTCTTTTTGAAACTAGCTCCTTGAAGGCTCGTCTTTGTTTTAATTCGATATATTCATCTTCCGATAAATTCTCTATAGTATCATTATCATCATTATCATTATGCTTGTCATCGTCTTCGTCGTCACTTATAGAGCCATCCTTCTCAGGCCTCCCATCACTGTCTGATGTATCCTGTTGATGTTCAGAGGAATCACTATCCTTATCGCCTTCTCCCTCTTCGATATCGTCTTCTTCCTCGTCTTCTTCTTTCTCTTCATAAAGTTTTCTAAGGAAGAGACTTCTTTGGAACCAGGTCCATACCTTTTTGCCATATACCACATCAGCGCTATCATTGTCAGCTGTATAAAAAATTTGCTCTAAAGCATTAATATCAAGATAATCATCACTATCCAGAAAATATATGAATTCTCCCTTAGCCATGGACAGACCAAGATTTCTGGCTGCTGCCACTCCTGTTTTATCCTCTAAATGGGCAACTTTAAGATTTAGTTTCTTGCCATACTCATCAACACATCCATCAATATCTTCACTAACGTGATCACAAACAAGTAGCACTTCAAAATCCTTAAAGCTTTGATCCTCTAAGCTCTCCAAGGCATCCTGAAGAAAATGAATTCCCTTATGAAATGGCATAATTATGCTTATCTTCATATATCTAAACCCCCTTATAACGGTATTATTATAGTAAATACCAAGTTTCACTTTTTATCTATTAGTTATCCTTAATAATAATGATAGGTCCTTTATATTTGCCATCGCTTAATTCCTCACCAAATAAAATAGATGATCGTTTCACCCTGATAGCAGGACGTATAGCATCATTACGTCGCCCCACAAAATGACCATAGGTTACATTTCCTGAGGATAATACATAGGCCGAATAATGGTTAGTTATTCCAGGTGAGCGAAGCCACCAGCAGGTGTTTTTGTTTTTCTTATTACGATATCCCTCTACGAGCGCATGCTCTGTTATTTGAACTGTTCTACTCCGGCTTTTACGTCTTGAACCCTTCTGAAAGCCATAATCCGTATTACTAACATCCTTGTTAGTAAGTAAGAACACCTTATCTATTGTTTTGTTACCACCCCAACTACCGTACTTTGTGTTACTTTTGGTCTTAATTTGGGTATCACAGATTGCATCTGCTTCATACTTCATAAAAGCCTTATCAAGAAAAGCTTTGTTTAACCACTCTCTTATGGTGGATGTCTCCCAGGTTACACTGTCATAGGTATCATTATAAAACTTGCATATAAGTCCATATTCTGATAGCAGATATACTGTATCGTCATTTACCTCAAGTACTCTCCATAATATTGGTTCTTTTCCGTTATCAATTATATTGTCCTGTTCATACCTGCCAAAAAACACCCTACTGCCCTTCCACTCATCATCATCGGTATAATTAGAACCATTAACCGGATTAGCTATAGGTATGGGCTCATCCATTGTGGCTTTAACAGTAAGTGAAATAGTACTTTCAGAAATAACATTTCCTATATTGACAGTAACTATTATATCTACATTACCCTCAGCAATACCTGTAACATATCCATATATGCCTTCTTTCCTAACTACTGCAATATTTAAGTTAGTAGACTGATAAGAAACGCTCTTGTAGACACCCTTGGAAACCATGGCTCTATATCTAAAAGTCTCACCAACTGATAATATGTTAGTCTTAGGATCTACTAACAATTTGCCTGGAATCACCTTAACATTGGTCACTAATTCATAGATATTGTTATTTATCTCTACCCTTGTCTTTATCTTGGTTTCACCTACATTATTAGCAATAATATAGGAATTGCATATGGTAGCTATACTAGTGTCCAATGCTTCCATGGACACTACACTTATTTTATCATTAGTATTTGAAGTTGGATTAAGCAATAATGTATTGCCTGCATATATTTCTACATCATTTGCTATTGAAGCAATTAGCTGGTCTTCTTCTGATTTGTTTTTAACCTTTATATTTGCAAACATATCTTCCCTCCAAATCATAATAATATATTCTTCAATCATATATAAATAATTATATAACTTCTATGGATTATAAACAATGTTAACATTGTTCATCTACTATTGCTTTTTGCCATATCTTAAGGGTATTGATACACGTTTATTGAAGAAAGCAATAATCGGTCCCATAAAAAATGCAGTAACTAATGTTCCAACACCAACAGTTGCGCCCAGTAGATAACCAATAATGGTACATATAAGGTCGGATCCGATTCTACAATACTGAAAACGGGCAACCTTCTTTTCTGATAATATTAGTGCCACTGCATCATATGTAGATACGCCTAAGTCACCTATAAAATACAAGGACGAACCGAAACACAGAATAATAACTCCAACAATCAGGAAGAGGCCTCTAACCATAATTGATGGGTTAGGAAACCTTGCATCAAGAAACCAGGAGCTAAATTCTACTACATATCCCAATAGAAAGATATTAATAACAGTACCTAGACCAATCTTTCGTCGGTCAATAAAAAAAATAAAAATTAACATTATCAAATTTAATATCATATAAAATGTTCCAAAGCCTATGGGCATATGCTTCCATACGCCATGGGCAAACACTTGGAATGGATCCATTCCAAATGCAGAAAAATTAAACATTCCTACACTAAAGCCCGCAACCAAAACACCAGTAATTGTCATTAGTATCCTTATCTTTTTTTCCTTCATTCTTTTCTCCATCTCGTATAGTTATAGTAATCCAAGTCTATATATATTATATACATTTTTCTTCTTTTAGCAAATAAAACTCCAGCCAATATGACTGGAGCTTTGTATTGATATATAGTAGACGAGAAGATAACTCTTAGTATGCTATCCTAGTAAAAATAACTGAAGTTTCTTGCAGCAGCAAATGATAATATAATTATTAGAAGCCAAAAACCTAATGAGCCAATCGATAAACCAAGTCCTATCTTAGACCGTCCTCTATATTGGTTATTAGGATCATTGAGACCAATTATACTGGTTATCAAGCCCACTATCGCACCAATAATTATTAACGGATAGAAGCCTAAGGAACCAAATACTACCGATACTGTAGCCAAGGCTTTCCCTTGATTATTATATACTTTATTATTAGTATTAACCAGCTGTCCGCAGGATAAGCAAACATCTGCGTTTAAGGTCAATTCATTACCACAATTAGTACAGTATTTCCCCATAAGTATACATCCTCCTCTCTATTATTCATTTTCTTAACTAATTTTACCAAACACACCTTATAACTGTCAATGC
>JAQVQL010000327.1 GCA_028701595.1 Herbinix sp. | reverse complement strand
CCCATGCGATTTTCCCTAAGTGCATTGTCCCATATTCGCAGATTCTTCTTAAAGACCATCTTAAGATTATCAAAACTCACCTTAGCCATGGTTCATTTGAACATATCATGATGTCAAACCTATATATAGACGAGAGCAACATCAGATACATAATAAGACAGTATCTTCGTTACTGGAAGGAACGTATTACAGCCTTTGCCCTTGTCCTTGATGATACCATATCATTTCACTGCATGAAGATACTTAAACGTCAGTTTATGCAGATTAAATGCATCCCAAATATTTTATCTGTGTAAACCCACATAACCTTGTTTTACTATCCATGCAGGTTAGCTTAAACTCCTCTTACAAGTCAAATACAAGGAGGATTTTAACCTATGAACACAGAGGAAAGAAGAAAGATAGCTCTTTTTCGCTATGGAATCCTTGCTCCGCTAATCAGTGGAACCAATGAGGATGACCAAAGTATCAAAGAGTTTTTTCGTAACGCCGCAGATAAGGTGTATACGAATCCAAGGGGAGAAGATGTAAGAGTTGCAGCCTCTACCCTGTCACGTTGGTATTACAATTACACTCGCAATGGTTTTGATGCATTAATGCCAGTGAAACGCTGGGATACTGGCAGACAAAGGAAGCTTGATGATGACATAAGGGCACAGATTAAATACTTAAGACAGGAGTACCCCAGAATCCCCGCAACACTAATCCATCAGAAGTTGATGGATAATGGAACTATTGCAAAGGGTGATGTCTCACTTTCGACAGTAACCAGGTATGTTAATCAATTAAAAATCGAGATGAAATACACCTCCAACAAGGATATGCGCCGCTATGAGCATGCTCATATCAATGAAGTATGGTGTGGCGACAGTAGTGCTGGTCCCTATTTAAAGGTGGACGGGAAAAAGAAGCGTGTTTATATCATTGCACTGATCGATGATGCTTCTAGATATATCGTTGGTGCCGATGCATTCTATCATGACAATTATATAAATCTCATGACCGTAATTAAATCTGCCATTATGCGCCATGGCAAACCAAGGATGCTAAATTTTGATAATGGTTCCTCATATAAGAACAAGCAGATGGATCTACTAGCTGCCCGTATCGGTGTTGTGTTGCATTACAACCCTCCTTATACTCCAACTGGAAAAGCAAAAATCGAGCGATGGTTTCGCACCTTGAAGGATCATTGGATGGCAGGCTTGAACATGAACGATTACAAAGACCTGGATGAATTAAGAAGGGAGCTTGGGAATTATACCATGCAGTATAACCAGACTGTGCATTCATCCCTGAACGGATTATCCCCACAGGACAGGTTCTTTAGTGAATCCCACATGATAAAACGCCTTACACCACTCCAGATAGAGCACTCCTTCCTCCTTGAGTATGAAAGGCGGGTATCTGCAGACAATGTCGTAATCCTTAATGAAACGGAGTATGAGGTGGATTACCGGTATTCTAAGCAAAAGATTACCTTGCGCTACAGCCCTGACTTAAGCAAAATCTATGTGGTAGATAAAAATACCGAGGAGCTTACCCAGATAAAGCTACTGAATAAGCAGGAGAATTCAAGGATAAAAAGGGAAAAGATTAAACTTACTGGAGGTCAGGATTAATGGACTATACAAGCAGATACGGAATGGACTTTAATCCATTTATAAAGAATTCAAATGAAGTAGTCATGGAAACCTCTGAATATAATGAGATAATCTTTCGTTTAAATTACCTGTTAGATATAAAGGGGTTTGGAGTATTAACAGGTGAACCAGGACGTGGTAAGACAACCACCATAAGAAGCTGGGTAAAGGGACTTAATACTTCTCTTTACAAGGTAGTATATAGCTCTCTTTCTACGCTGACAGTTGCAGAATTTTACAAGCATTTCGCTACGGAGCTGGGACTTGAACCCATGTGCAGAAAAACAGAAAACTTCAGGAATATCAGAAGTGAAATAAACCGCTTTGCCTTAGAAAAAAGAATAACTCCCATAATAATCATAGACGAGGCCAATTACATAAACAACGGTATACTTAACGACCTTAAGATGTTATTCAACTTTGAAATGGATTCAAAAGACCGGGCTGTTGTGCTACTGGTAGGGTTACCACAGTTAAATAATACCCTGCGCCTGGTGTCAAACGAACCCTTAAGGCAGCGTATAACTATGAATTACAACCTAGAGGGGCTAAAAAAGACAGAGGCAAAGGAATACATCTTGCATAAGCTAAAGGGTGCTAATTGCAATACCAGAGTGTTTGAAGATACTGCTGTTGAAGCAATACTAAATGCATCAAACGGAATCCCTAGGATTATCAATAAGCTATGCAATGCTAGCCTCTTGATAGGGAATACGAAAAATATAAACATTATTGACAGTGACATTGTCATGGCTGCAGTAAATGAAATAGAGTTGGGATAGGAGGAATACAGGCATGGGAAGTAATTTTTTAAGCAGTAGCCATATGGAGAATTATCTTGACCTTGTCAGTAAAGACCAAATGTGCACAGGGGATGTGGAACGTGCCAGCCTGTTCTACATCATCTCCGGCAATGATGACCTTTACAGGAAACGGCGGTTTATCTATGATCCTAAAGACCACAGCATCAAAAGATGCCTTGATAACACCAATGTTGATTTTTCTTCCAGTATAAAGCCCTTATTAGGCTAGGTTTCAATCTTTATAATGGTTGGTCGGACGAACATACAACACCGGTGGATCTGCTGGGCTGTCTTGATGATAACAATAGAAAGCTTGCAAGAAATGCTATACAGATACGATTTGACAGTACTTTTTATTATGGATTGTTAGAATAATAGTAGCTATGACTTATGGGATCGCATTAGTGGTCCCATTTTCAATGATTTTCTGTGAGATAAGGATGAGGGGCTACAGATATACATCATTTATTATGCCCATTCAGCACTAATGATCTTGACTAGAGTGACGATTGGAGAGAATAACGGTATTATT
>JAQVQL010000326.1 GCA_028701595.1 Herbinix sp. | reverse complement strand
ATTCAGAAAGGAGCAACAATGACAATATTAGAAAGATTAAAGCTTGAACTAGCAAATAAAGAATATTTAACAGATGAAGAATATAAAGTATTTCTATCAGAGAATGAATTAACACCTACAGATGCATACGATAAAGCAACTATGCAAAAGCAATTACTATTTACAGTCCTAGATATATTAGAGGTAGTATCAAATGATGTTGATATTATGCGTAAAGTAGAAACAGAATTTACAACTACAAGTGATGCCTATAAATATCTTGAAAAGAGAATTGCACAGATAAAGGATAGGATTGCATCTATACCAGATCCAGAGGAAGAATATAGTCCATTCTCATTAATGTATACTAGAAAATAATACCTTGTAATATTTTACCTACTGGTGTATGATTATGGTAAATAATTATATGGGAGGTTATCACATGGGATTATTAGCAATACCATTAATAATACTAGTTTACTGGATTATAGATAAGGTTCAAGAGAAACAAGGGGAAAAACAATACAAAGAATATCAAGAGGATTTGAAAAGGAGAGGACTGAAATAATGCAAATAATTACTTTTATAATAGTGTTCTATGTAGTAATTAAAATGCTATTAGAATATGAATCACCTTATCAAAAAATAAAAAGAATGGATAACGACCCAAGTTGTACTCTTAAATCAGATAAATGGAAACGTGAGCATCCAGAAGAATGGGAAAAAATGAAGAAAGGAAGAAGTTGATGATACTATGCTAAAGGCACTTACTTTGTAGGTGCTTTTTTAGTACTCTTGATTTTATTATTCAGTGATGATATACTGACATTCAGTAATGGAAAATGTAAACGTCCAGTTACGATATACTTACATTTTTTATACGTCTAAAAGCAACAAAAACCATCACCGAAGAAATTTCCAAAAGTGGCTCAAAGACGGACGAACAGAGCATTAAGGATATGAATAAGATACTAGACCTACTCGATGAGGATGATGATGTACAGGAAGTATATCATAACTGGGAAGAGTAGTCTGGCTATTTTGTAATCCCAGTAAGTTCAAGGGTTTGATATGCTATAATAAGTGAAATATAAATCTAATAATAGGGTAAAATTCATCCAGTGATGATGTATGTAACGGATTATGTTGATTTGACTACGGATGTATAATATTTAACCTTCTCAGCATTTATTGATTAAATGTATGAGGGGGTTTTTTATATTTAATGAAGTTGAGCCATAATGTTTTTAGCCCCGCAGGGCTTCTCCATCGCAAGCAGTGGTATAAGGTGCTAGACCTAGTATTTACTTTGGGACAATCTTAAGCCAAGCGTTGAAATTAACTACTATGTTTAACATGTTTGTGCTTCTCTGCGTAGTATTGGAATGTATCTATTATGAGAGCTTAAAACGTAGATTTATAAAAGAAGTATTGATATAAACAAAAATTAACTTGGTAAATTATAACAGAAGTGATATAATATTTTTGATGTTATACAGTAGATTTGATTACTATTGGGAAGGAAGGTTATAGATTTGACGCTTAGGGTAGAGGGGTTAGGAAAAGTATATAAAAGTCATAAGGATTCTTATCCGACCGAAGTATTAAAGGATATTAATATGGAGCTTGAAGAAGGCGAGTTTGTCGCCTTAATGGGTCCGTCAGGAAGTGGAAAGACGACCTGCTTAAACATATTTGCTGGACTTGATATACCGACTAAGGGTCTGGTTGAGATCGATGGATGTGATATTTCAAAATATTCAGAGGACGAGATAAATGCTTTTCGTAGACAAAAGCTTGGTTTTGTATTTCAGGATTTTAATCTTTTGGATAGCCTTACTCTCCAGCAAAACATTATGCTTCCTATGATTCTTGAAAATCGTAGCTATAAAGAAATGGAAGATAAAAGTATGGACTTACTAAATCAACTGGATATAAGCGATATTAAAGGAAAATATCCTTATCAGGTATCAGGTGGAGAAAAACAGAGAGCAGCCATCGGAAGAGCACTGATAAATAATCCAGTTTTGATTTTTGCAGATGAGCCTACAGGCAACTTGGATTCCAAGGCTTCGAGAAGCATTATGGAATATCTTGGTAAGCTTAATAGAGAATTAAAGTGTACAATATTAATGGTTACTCATTCCCCTGAATGTGCTAGCTATTGTTCGAAAGTGTTATTTATTAAGGATGGGAGAATTGACCTAGAGTTAATTAGGACATCTAATCAGAAGCTCTTCTATAATGATTTATTATCTTATCTAGCTGATAATGGAGGGGGAATAGATGAGCTTTAGAAAACTTTGTTATATAAATTTCAAATATAATATAAAGAAATCTCTTGCATTTTTTATAAGTGCGATTTTTTCTTGTTCGGTGCTTTTTACCTATTCCTACTTTCTTTTTAATAAGACTGTAGGGACAGGTATCTCAGAAATGGGTAGGGATTCTGAATTCTTAAAATATGTTATGCTGACGGTGCTAATAATTGTGGTAATATTTGCACTATTTTTTATTATTTATTCATATACATCTTACATGCAGAGTAAAAATCGTGAATTTGCCCTTTACTTAACCTTTGGGATGGGCCGTAAGGATATAGCAAGAATATCTGTGTTTGAAACTACCATAATTATGATACTAACATTTATTATGAGCTTTATTGTTCAATACTTAATATCAAAGCCGTTTTTGCTAATAGCAAGAAAGGTTCTTGGATATCAAGACTTGGCCTATGAGATGCCCTTAGTAAGTACATTCATCAATATAATTACTTTTATAGTAATATATATTTCTCTTTTGTTATCATCCTATTTTAAATTGTACAAGCTACATATAATTCAATTATTTACATTAACTAATGCACAGGATATATGCAATAAGCCTAAAAATATAATTATTGGACCTGTACTAATAGTGGGAGCCTTAGTTCTTAATAGCGTGTCTTTTGTGCCAATGTTTTTCTTGATCAGTGTTCTTATCTGTATGTTTGGGGTGTATCTTA
>JAQVQL010000050.1 GCA_028701595.1 Herbinix sp. | reverse complement strand
ACAAAAACAACAATATATAAAGTCGACTTCTAGACGTCTTACATCTAAGATGCGGATTACTCTATTCTGCTTGATAATATCTATGGCAGTTGTAGTAGCCATTATCGGTGTATATGCCGGCCTTGGATATATAAAGGGTTTGGTTGATAGTGCCCCTAACATTTCACAAATTGATGTTGTGCCAAAGGGATACACCACATATGTATATGATAGCGAAGGTAATGTTGTCGAACACTTATTCCGCGCTCATGCTAATAGAGAGTATATAGAGATAGATCAAATTCCAAAGATAGTGCAGGATGCATTTGTCAGTATCGAGGATGAACGATTCTATGATCATGATGGTATTGATATAAGAGGAATATTCCGTGCCTTTGTACAGGGTGTTAAGGGTGGAGAATTTGATCAGGGCGCCAGTACTATTACGCAGCAGTTATTGAAAACTCAGGTATTTGAAGGTGGCAGAGAACAGAATTTTATAGACCGCCTGGAACGTAAAATTCAAGAGCAATATTTGGCTATTCAGATAGAAAACAAAATGGACAAGGATTTAATTCTAGAGTACTACCTTAATACTATCAATCTAGGCTCAGGTACCTATGGAGTTCAGATGGCCTCCAAGAGGTATTTTAACAAGAACGTCTGGGAGTTATCCCTATCGGAATCTGCAGTAATGGCAGCTATTGTTCAGCTTCCTGCATATCATAGCCCGGTTACAAATCCCGAAAGGAATGAAATCCGTAAGAATGATGTCCTTCGTAAGATGCTTGAGCTTGGTAATTGTACACAGGAGCAATATGATTATGCAATGGCAGATGACGTATATTCCAGAATAAACACTGTAAATGAGGAATTTGCTTCAACCTCTTATTACACTTATTTTACTGATGAATTAATAGAACAGGTAATGGAAGATTTTCAAGAAAAGCTAGGATATACACAGGCACAAGCCCTTGATTTAATTTATAGTGGTGGCTTAAGAATTATTACCACTCAGGATCCTACTATTCAGGAAATAGTCGATGATGTCTTCTCTGATGAATCCTTCTTCCCTGAAATCGGTATATCCTTCTGGGAGCTAGACTATGCCATATCCATTCAAAAGAATGATGAAGAGAAAACTACATTACATTATCAAAAAAGCGATCTACTAAACTTCCATAAGAATTATCCTGATCCCGATGATTTATATGTTGATGATAAGGGTAGCAAATTCTCTCTCTTGTTTAAAGATAAGGAGGATATGCAAAAGAGAATAGATGAGTTTAAGGAATCTATCCTTGATAAGGGTGATGAAATCATATTAGAAAGGAATGTAATGACCATACAGCCTCAGGTTTCCTTTGTAATTATGGACCAATATACCGGTCATGTGCTTGCAATCATGGGAGGCCGTGGAGAAAAAACCGGAAACAGAACTCTTAATAGAGCTACTTATACAAAAAGGCAACCCGGCTCCACATTTAAGATAGTATCTACTTATTTACCTGCTTTGGATACTGCCGGCTTTACACTTGCCAGTGTTCAAGATGATATAGGTCCATACTATTATCCTGATACAGAAACCGAAGTAAGTAAGTTGAGATCTAGTAAAAAATATGAAGGATTATCTACCCTGAGAAAGGGTATCGCAGAATCCATGAATATAGTTACAGTAAAGACCATGGCTGAAGTTACTCCTAGGGTTGGCTATGATTATCTGAAGAAATTAGGCTTTACCACCTTGGTTGAATCTAGAACAGAGCCTAATGGTAAAGTTGTATCGGATATAAACCATCCTATGGCTTTGGGGGGCCTTACCGATGGCGTTACTAATTTGGAATTAACTGCAGCCTTTGCTACTCTGGCTAATAGGGGAATCTATACAGAACCGATTCTATATACTAAAATCCTAGATGCCAACGGCAAGGTATTACTCGAAAACGAACCTGTAAAGGAACAGGTTGTAAAGGAGTCTACGGCTTGGTTACTTACAAATGCCATGGAAGACGTAGTAACTGTAGGTACTGGTAAGGCATTAAAGCTTCAAGAAATTGATATGCCAGTTGCCGGTAAGACTGGATCTACCTCAGATTATAACGATTTGTGGTTTAGTGGCTATACCCCTTACTATACAGCTACCATCTGGGCTGGCTTTGATAATAACAAAGCTCAGACTGAGCGAAGCTTTAACCGTGTAATATGGCGAACAATTATGGAAAGAGTTCATATAGAAAAGGGACTTGAGAAGAAGACATTTACCATGCCTGAATCTATAGTTACAGCAAAAATCTGTACTAAATCAGGTAAGCTAGCCGTAGAAGGCTTATGTGACCACTATATAGATGGGAATGCTACTAGGGTTGAATACTTTGCCAAGGGTTCCGAGCCTACAGAAAAATGTGATGTTCATGTAAAGGCTACCATCTGTGAGGATTCTTCTGCTCTAGCTACAGAGTTTTGCCCTATAGATAGCCTTAAGGAAGCAGTTTACCTGGATAAAGTTGAAACAGGAGTAACAGATGATACTCCTTATATTCTTCCTAAAGACAAGTGCACCCTACATTCAGGTATATTCTATGAAGATGAGCCACCCTATGCACCACCTTCTAATAATGGTATAGAGGAAGATGACGAGTACGAAGACGAACTAGATAATTTTAATTCCTTTTGGTTAAATCCATAAATTTTTAGCGGGTAGCTACAAATTATTAAGGAACACACAGGTATAACCTTAATATACTATTAATGGTGTATGGTTCATACCTATGTGTTCCTATTTTTTTATTTGACATTTTTATGTCTTCATCTTAGGGTTGAATATCCATGAGATTATATATGAAAATATTAGTGCTGCTGATATTCCCACCGCGGAAGCTGTGAAACCTCCTCGAAATATTCCTATAAACCCTTCCTGATTAACTGATTTTTTTATTCCTTGAAATAATGCATTACCAAACCCAGTCAGAGGCACACTTGCTCCTGCACCTGCCCATTTAGCAAAGGGCTCATACAAGCCAATAGCTCCTAGAACTGCCCCAGTACATACCAATATGACCATTACTCTACCTGGCAAAAGCTTTGTCTTGTCAAGTAAAATTTGAGTTAGGGCACATATTGCCCCTCCTACCAAAAAGGCTATAATATAATCCATTAAAGACCTACTCCTTCCTTCATCTTGCCTCTACCATAAGGGCATGAGCTATACCCGGGACTGTATTTCCTTCGTTGAAACTCACCTGTGAAAGTAATGCACCAGTAGGAACAAATAGTACCCGATTCCATGGACCTTCCTTAAGCTGTTTTACTACATGAGCTGCAAATGTTACGGCAGAACAGCCACATCCGCTTCCACCGGCATGGGTATCTTGGGTGTCCTTATCAAATATCTCTATACCGCAGTCCATATACCGATCTGTTATGTCGTAATCCTTTTCCTTAAGCAATTCTATCAGGATGTTTTTTCCCACATACCCCAAATCTCCTGTAATTATCCTATCATAATAATTGGGCTGTATATTAAAATCCTCAAAATTCTGCTTTATAGTTTCAAATGCAGCGGGAGCCATAGCTGCTCCCATGTTCATCGAATCCTTTATTCCATAATCTACAATTTTACCACTTGTAACCCCTGTTATAACTATATCTTTTTCTTCTACATTCTTTTTTGCGCTTTGATCTGATATTATAACAGCGCCTGAGCCGGTCACTGTCCAGGAAGCCGAGTATGGTCTTTGGTTTCCGTAATCTAGGGGAAATCTAAATTGTTTTTCTGCACCGGCAAAATGACTTGAGGTTATGGCTAATACCTTATCTGCATAACCACCCTCCACAAGTATAGCACCTATTGTCATGGATTCTCCCATGGTTGAGCATGCCCCGTATACACCGAATAGAGGAATCTGCAGCTCTGCTATACCAAAGGAAGTGGCAATTAATTGTCCAAGAAGATCTCCTCCTATAAGGTAGCGAATATCCGTATTCTTAAGGCCTGCCTTCATAATTACTTTTTGAGCAGTAAGTTTCATTAATTCACTTTCGGCTTCCTCCCAATTATCCTTACCAATCATGGGGTCCTCGATAACCTGATCGAAAAGAGTCCCCAGTGGGCCTTCCCCTTCCTTCTTACCTACCAAGGAAGCTTCTGCAATAATATAGGGCGGATTTTTAAAGACTATACTTTGCTTTCCCGTTGATTTGTAGCCCTTTATCGCCTTGTCCTTTATATTTGTTTTATTAGCATCAGTATTTCCAGCCATCATTACAACTCCTATCTTTATATAGCTTTATACAAGTCCAACCTGTTTAAGAATATAATAAATCAATCCCAACAACCATGAAGAAAAAATCCCATATAAAATCACTGGCCCAGCTATCGTAAAGACCTTACAACCGACACCAAATACTTGGCCTTCCTTTTTATATTCAACTGCCGGTGCTGCTACAGAGTTGGCAAACCCTGTAATCGGAACCAGCGTACCTGCACCTCCGAATTTTGCTAGCTTTTGATAAAGTCCTATACCGGTAAACAGTATGGCTAAAAACACAAGACATATAGTTGTATATGCCTTAGCTTGTTCCATATCTCCTGACCTGCTTAGAAAGAAATTAGTAAAGCCCTGCCCGATTACACATATAAGACCGCCAACCACATAAGCCTTTACACAGTTTTTTACAGTACTGAATGCCGGAGTAACTTGCTTCACATACTGGTTATAGTTCTCATTTCTAATAGTTGTATTTTTTTCTCTGACTACATCGGAGATTTTATTTTTCTCCTTTTCCATTCAATATCACCCTTCCTCTTCCTTCAAATCTATCGATGTATTTATTACCAAAACGCCATCATACTCAGTCTTTTTATCCTCGGTGAAATATCCTACACATAATACAACGACAATAGCCATAACTATAATAAATGTTCCTATTATAAATATCTTTCTTCCATTAACTATCATTTTGCATCTTTCTCCTATCAAAAACTAAGATTCATTAAACCCATAAAAGTGTTGTCAAATAAGAAAGCATCAGTATTAATCATTCTGATGCTTTACTATACATATTTTATTGGTATTATTATGTGATTTTAGCAGATTACTATACTGGAAAATGAATACATCTAAAGCTAAAGCTTATGCTTATACTTATAGCTTATGCTCCCAGCTTATCTCTTAAAATCTTTAAAATTCTTTTTTCCATCCTTGATACCTGAACCTGAGAGATTCCAAGCTCCTTTGCAATATCAGTTTGTGTTCTATCTTTAAAGTATCTAAGCTTGATGATTTCCTGCTCCCTTTCATCTAGGGTGGCAATAATCTCATTTAACGCAAGCCTGTCAATCATATTTTCGCTTTCATCCTTTGTCTCGGCTAATTTATCAATAAGGTAAATGGGACTACCATCGCCCTGATAAATAGTTTTATACAGTGATTCTACTTCTGCTCCTGTCTCTAATGCCATCAGTATTTCGTCCTTTGTGATACTAAGCTCTTTTGAGGTTTCTTCAACTGTAGGCTCTCTGCCATACATATTACTGTATCTTTCTCTGTAGGCTCTAATCTTTGTCGCACTTTCCTTAAGTGTCCTGCTGACCTTAATCATACCGTCATCTCTAAGGAAACGCTTTATTTCACCTGTTATCATAGGCACTGCATAGGTAGAAAATTTCACTTCATAAGAATAATCAAACTTATCAATTGCTTTTATCAAACCGATACTACCAATTTGAAATAAATCCTCCATCTCATGACCTCGATTGGCAAATCTACGTACTATACTCCATACCAGGCCTACATTTTGTGTAACGACAAGGTCTCTTGCCTCCTTATCTCCCTCTCTGGACATTTTTATTAGCTCAAGCGTATCCACATTAATCCTCACTCCCTTCGATACCGTATCTACTAAACTGCATTCTGTCCGGGCTGCTGCGTATACCTTTTAATGGCTTGCTTGCCTATACGTTTTTTCATTCTAACCAATGTACCCTTACCAAATTCAGAAACCACCTCTAAATCGTCCATAAATGCTTCCATAAATGAAAAACCCATGCCCGACCTTTCAAGCTCCGGCCTAGATGTATACAGAGGCTCCATTGCTTTATTAATGTCCTCAATACCTGAGCCCGAATCCTCCACCTCGACCGTAATCTCATTGCCGCTTATAAAGGACCTCATGACAACCATGCCTATGCAATCACCGTATCCATGTATTATGCTGTTAGTAACAGCCTCCGATACAGCTGTTTTAATGTCTGCAAGCTCCTCGATAGTGGGATCCATAGTGGCTGCAAATGCTGCGACCACTGTTCGTGCAAAACTTTCATTTTGTGACTTGCTCTCAAACTCCAATATCATCTTATTCGTATTATCCATGTTATCTACTTGTCCCCTTTCCTTTTCTTAAATAACTATTTCAAATGACTTAGTGCGGTTTCTACAGAATCATATTTTTCTATAATTTTATATAGCCCAGATAACCTAAATATTCTATCAACGGCAGAATTAACACTGGCAACCGCTATCTTCCCCCCGATAAATATAACCTTTTTGTACCTACCCATAATTACACCTATTCCTGCACTATCCATAAAGCCTGCACCTGAAAAATCAAATACAATATGTTTTACATGATTTCTTTCTATCAACCGGTCCGCCTTTTCCCTAATTTGAATTGCATTATGGTGGTCTAACTCTTCATTTAGTCTGATAATAAGACATCTCTCGCTTATCTCATAGGTTGTCCCCTCCTTTCCTGACCCTTTGTCCGGTTTACCATACCTTTTGCCCTCTTGCATCAGATACTTTCCCTCCAATCTTGTATTTTATAGTTATATTATGACATATATATCCATAATAGGTTATGAAAAAAAGACCTTTTATTGGAATCCATAAATTCCCTTTAAAATGTCTTTCTTAATCATGAGCAAGCAGATTACTAGATTAATTTAATCTGCTTACTCTGAATATTATCTTTTGTAATTGCATGTATATACTCTTAGTCCTGTATTCGTTCTAGATAGCTCTTGGCATTATCATATCTTTTCGTATCAGGATAATCATTTATTACCATCTCATAATAGACTTTCGCATTATCATAGTCCTCCAAGCGATGATATGCTCTACCTATAAAATAAATAGTACTCACATCGGTAGGATCATAATTATAGGATATTAATAGATCTTCCAATGCCTCTTCATACTTATAATCGCTATAGAAATCATGACCCGATTCATAATATTCTTTTGCCAAACCGGGGTATATTTCCTGTTTTATCCTGTCTATAAGCTGTAAAGAGACATCAGATTCATACATACTTGTATCCAATAATTTGAAAATCTCTGCAATCTGCTTGAATTTTCTATCTTTCTCATCCTTTGCTAATTCATCCATGTACAGTGACAATGCTTCAAATAGCAGGTCATAAAGCTCTGGATTACTCTCAGGGATAACAATTCCTTCAAGCTCAGCCCTAAGCTGACTAACGGTCTCTTCAAGTGTATCTTTATCATCATTTAGCCGAGCTATAAGAGCTTCTTTTTCTTCTAAAGTAGCCTTACCAGCACTATAATCTACTAAATTTTGGTTGTTCCCTGTAACATCATCCTTCTTTATAGACGGTAAAATCAAAAATGTGGCTACTGCCAATCCAATCAATACTCCGATAATTAAATTCACAAAGGCCATGATATTTGGCTTGTCCTCTCGATAGGAGGAAACTGGCATTATGGATGAGCTCGAATCCTTATTAGCACCATGACTAGCTTCTCCATCTTTTGTTGTTAGTCTGGGCTGAGGTTCCAGCTCCTTAAGGTATCTTAGAGTGGTTGTATTAGAAACATCTATAAGAGCTGCTCTAAGTAAGCATTTTTTCGCTCTCTCATTCTCACCATTCTTTATATATAGTATGGAAAGCAAATGATATGCTCTCATAAAATGAGGGTTAAGCTGTATAACCCTTTTAAGCTGAATTGTGGCTAAATCATCACTACCCTGCTTTGCAAATACCAGCGCATTATTATATCTTTTGATTGCCTGATTTAAGCCATCTAATCTTGTAGGGTTTTCCTGTATATCATCGATATACTTATCAGCATCGTTACCATCTGGCCTAAAATATCTGCTAATTACCCACTCACTTAGGGCGGCTACAGTTTCACCCATCTCAAAATATATTAATCCCAAAAGGTTTCTTGCGTCAATATTAGATTTATTTAATTCGAGACTTTTCTTTAAGGCAACAATTGCACCTGATAAATCCCGAACCTTTGCTCTTGCTAGACCGTTATTATAATACATATTAGAAGCTCTATATATCTTTTTGTATAGTACTAAGTCCTGACCACAACGATCACAGCGTATTCTCTTGTCAGATATATTGCTTTGGCAATTTGGACAAACCATATATTATCCCCACCTAACTTCTTTCATCATAATGAGTGTTGTCTTTTTCCTTCAACAATTCCTTTAAAATATCTGAGATATCAGTCATATCATTATTGTATATTACATCCTCTGCTTGTTCAATCTCCAGACTAGGTTGGAATTTTTCGATTTCTTCTTCAAAATTAATCATCCGCAAATCTCCTTATCTCATATATATGACTTGGCTTTAATCCCATATTTATCTAAAAGCTCCTACCTAACATCATAACCATTCTAGCGATAAAAATCAAGACTTTATACAAGACATTGTTAAATATATTGCTACTTATTACTACTAGTTTCTCATTAGATGCTTTACTACTTGACTGTAGCCCCAAATAGTTTAAAATAAAGATAGCTATAAACTGGAGGAGTTTACATGAAAAGAAAGAGCTTAGTTTTAATTGCATTATTATTTGTGTTATTTAGTATACCTTTTTCTCTATCGGCCTGTAGCAAGAACAAAACTATAGTAGAGATAGATAACACCAAGCTTACCCTGGATGATTTTCTTTATGATATATATCTTTTAGAACAAGAAAGAGAAATTTGGAATAATAATTATAAAGAAGGCCTTGGTGTCGATTACTGGGATTATGCTTATGAAGGTATTACAATGGAACAACTTGCTAAGGATACCATTATGACAAGAGTCGTTCTATATGATATTCTTTCAAAACAAGCGAAAAAAGACGGCTATACCCTTAACGATGATGAGCTTGCCGCTACAGAAGCAAATGTGGACAAGCTGATAGCTTCTATGACAGCTGAGCAGCTACATGGAACAGGTATGGATAGAGATATTCTTATTACGGCCTTTAATAAATTGACCTTGGGCGATAAGTATTATATGGCTATCTCAGATGACTTCGATATTAATGAAGATGCTATCAAAAGCACCATTGACCCAGATGAATATAGAGAGTATCAAACCGAATGTCTCTATATCCCCACCGCAGAGGTCAGTTATCAAAATATTACCCCATATGATGAGGATAAACTAGATGAAGCATATGACAGGATACAAGACATTAAGGAATTGACACTAAAGGGCACAGAGTTTGATGAGGTCCTAGAGCAGGTTGAGGGTGCTATTCATTATAATCGTAGCTTTATTCTAAGTGATAATACTGCAGAGGAAGAATATAAGGAGGCTGCAAAAGCACTTGATAATGGGGATTTTAGTGATGTGGTTACCACTAATTTCGGCCACTATATTATTCATATGCTTGATAACAACTCATCTGTGCGTTATGAAAAGGCCATCCAAGATGCCATCCAAGCCGAAAAGACAGCTCTATTTAAGATACATTATGATGAATTGTTACTGGAATATGATATTACGATTAATTCAGAATATTGGGATACACTCGATTTAGGCTCCATAACTAACTCGGTACCTGGTACCGACAATATGTACCAACAATAGACATTGGCAATTAGAATAGTATACTTTTCACTCTCATACAATATAATGAAATACCTTTAGTCTTGAATAGGGGTACGGTATGATAAAACCAACTATAAAAGTTATTAATATGTTTTTCAGAAAAGTAAGAGACGATTATGTGTCAGCTTTTTCGGCACAGGCCGCCTTCTTTATCATCATCTCTTTTTTTCCATTTATAATGTTTCTACTTAGTATTGTCCCCTTCTTTTCATTGAAAGAAAGTACAATACTAAACTTTGTTATACAGATCTTTCCAAAAGCATTTAATTCACTGATTGTTCTTATAGTGACAGAAATCTATCATAGAACAAACTCAGGAACTTTAATCTCTATTACTGTTATTACTGCACTATGGTCTGCAGGCAAAGGATTTCTTGCCATAATGAAGGGCTTAAATTCCGTATATGAAATAAAGGAGACCAGAAAATCCATTATACTTAGGATCATTTCCACTATATATACCTTGATATTTGCCATAATGCTCATTGCTTCCATTATACTATTCGTATTTGGCAACAAACTCTATCTATGGATAGAAATGCGCTTTCCAGTGCTACAGGATTTGGCTTTATTAATTATAAGTCTACGTACCATCGTCGGGCTTGTTATATTACTGATATTTTTCTTGGTTATATATATAGCAATCCCCAATAGAAAGACTAAGATATCAAGAGAGCTTCCTGGAGCCTTAGTATGTGCAGCCGGATGGATGGGCTTTTCCTATGCTTTCTCCTACTATATTGATCATTATTCCAATTATACATCAATGTACGGAAGCCTCACGACCATCGTATTATTTATGCTCTGGATGTATTTTTGCATGTATATCCTATTTATCGGAGCCGAGATCAACCTACTATTCCAGAACAAAGCCTTAACCGATAAAATTAAAAAATTATATACTGAATAAAAACGGAGAAAATCAGTACCAGGTACCAACCCTGGGTATGTGCCTCAGCTGGTACCTAGTAGCGATTTTTTTGTCGGAATGAGTCGGTACCAGGTACCGATTAATATATGAATCCAATATCTGTTCCTTTGTAAAAATACTTTACAATTTCTTCATATTTCTTACCTGCATCTGACAGGGACTTAACGCCGTTCTGGCTCATTCCAACACCATGGCCATATCCACCTCCGGTAATAGAGATGCTCTCTAACTTTCCATCCTCCATATTCTGATCAATAAAGAAAAATGCACTGGGCAGAAGACTTAGGTTATCTACTCCATCTTCATCCTTACGATATACCGTATCCTTAGACGGTGATAATAGCGCACGGATGTTATATTCTGTCTGAACCTTAATGGTCTTGTCGCTTCCCTGTATAATTAGCTCATATATGATTCCACCAGTCCCACGGGTTCCTACGAATATATCCACTATGTCTCCAACTGTTTCAACTGGCTGGCTTTCATATACTGCATCCATATCCAGAGGACTACCGCTTACTAAAGTCTTTATAAGTTCAGGATTTGCACGATACCTTCCAGCAAGCTTTTCATTAATATTACTTATTATATCTGCAGTGTCTATGGTTACATACCAACGATACCAACTAAAGGCACTATCATAGGTATCGTAATTCTGGTCCAACATAAAGCTTCTAAAATTTTCTTCCTTTATTAAATCAGTATAGCTACCACCCTGCTCCGACATCACATCCTGGCTATCATCTCCTTTTACATTAAGAAGCCTACCGCTAAGATAGGGTGTTGCTACACCATTGGCCCAAACATGCTCAACCGAGGTTGTATGTCCACAGGATGTCGAGAAATAATAGGCTGTAATTATATCTCCCTCATATTGCACGACCTTTCCGTAGGTATCCTTAACGGCAAGAATAGAATCCTCATTTTCTTCAATATTGTTGTATACCTGATAGGATACACTATCATCCACATGGGCTCCATAACTACTAAGGCTATTAGCCATAAGATGACGATATGCATAGCTTCTTGCACATACCGCTTGGACTTTCAGAGGTTCTAAGCCATAGTAGGTAGGCATTTCACTTGGTATAACAGCATATAGATATTCCTCCAGAGGAAGCTCATTTACAATTATTAAACCCTTATCACCCTGAGCTATCTCTATCCTTCCGCGATACCTCGGTACCCCCGTAGAGCGTTCTATTGAAAGGAGCTTTATCCTTCCTTTCTCTGAAGCAGGCTCGATAACCACCCTTCCAGCAGATAGCATACTG
>JAQVQL010000325.1 GCA_028701595.1 Herbinix sp. | reverse complement strand
GCGGGCTTTTCTTATAAATATGGTTACCGCTGTATATAGATACATAATGAAAGGAGAATGCTATGAAACGTATGGTATTGTCAATATTGGTGGATAACACTTCAGGTGTATTAAGTCGTGTTGCCGGTTTATTTAGTAGAAGAGGATATAATATCGACAGCTTGACTGTTGGAGAAACTCAAAATCCTGCAATATCAAGAATGACTGTAATGGTCCATGGCGACGACCAGATTCTTGAGCAAATTAGAAAGCAGCTGCAAAAGCTTGAAGATGTTATAGAGATAGAGAAACTAACTAGTGATGAATCAGTCACAAGAGAACTGGTATTAGTACAAGTCAGTGCAGGAAGAGAAGATCGTCAGGCGATTATAGCTACAGCTGATATATTTAGAGCAAAGATAGTAGATGTTGCACTAGACTCACTCATGATTGAGCTTACGGGAAACCAGAATAAAATAGATGCATTTATTAGATTGCTGGAGCCGTTTACTATTATTGAATTGGTACGTACGGGTATTACCGGACTTATCAGAGGCTCAGGAGATATAGCAGATTTTATAGATTAATTGGTACCAGGTACCAAAATTGGTACCAATAATAAAAATGGAGGAAGAAAGGTTATGGCAAAGATTTATTATCAACAGGATTGTAATTTAGCACTTTTAGATGGAAAGACAGTAGCCGTTATAGGTTATGGTAGTCAAGGCCATGCGCATGCGCTCAATCTAAAGGAATCAGGTATTGATGTAATCGTCGGATTATATGAAGGAAGTAAATCATGGCCTAAGGCAGAAGCTGCAGGCTTAAAGGTGTATACTGCTGCAGAAGCTGCAAAGAAAGCGGATATCATTATGATACTGATTAATGATGAAAAGCAGGCTGCTCTATACAAGGAATCCATAGAACCTAATCTTGAGGCGGGTAATGCGCTAATGTTCGCCCATGGTTTCAGTATTCATTATGGACAGATTTTACCTCCTAAGGACATAGATGTAATGTTAATTGCACCTAAGGGACCGGGTCATACAGTTAGAAGTCAGTACCTTGAAGGCCAAGGTGTTCCTTGCTTAATAGGTGTACATCAAAATGCAACCGGTAAGGCTCACGATTTGGGACTGGCCTATGCATTGGGAATTGGCGGTGCAAGGGCAGGAGTTCTTGAGACCACATTTAGAGAAGAGACAGAGACTGACCTTTTTGGTGAGCAGGCAGTATTATGCGGTGGAGTTACTGCTCTTATGAAGACAGGCTTTGAGGTTTTAGTTGAAGCAGGCTATGAACCTGAAAGTGCTTATTTTGAATGTATACACGAAATGAAGCTAATAATCGATTTGGTTAATGAAAGTGGATTTGCTGGAATGAGATATTCTATTTCTAACACAGCTGAATATGGTGATTACATCACCGGTCCCAAGATTATTACTGAGGATACAAAGAATGCCATGAGAAAGGTTCTCGCAGATATTCAGGATGGAACTTTTGCAAGAAACTGGCTTCTTGAGAATCAGATAGGGTGCACAAACTTCAATGCTAAGAGAAGAATTGAAGCTGCTCATCCATTGGAGAAGGTCGGAGCAGAGCTTAGAAACATGATGAGCTGGACCAAGAAGAATAAATTGATAGATAATTAATATATAAGGCATATCGAATAAAAAACAGAATGTCTCAGAATGTAAGGGAGCACGTAGGAATAACCATTACGCATAAATGTGTTGGTTAGTACCTACGTGCTCCTTGTTTTGTGACGCTTTTCTCAAATGCAACCACTAGTTGACACATTGCAAGGTGACGGTTTGTTGTATTTGGAATATATTTTTGGTATAGTAAAAACATATTAGAGAAAAAAATGTGTAGAAAGGGTATGGAGAATATGAGATTAGGGGATAAGCTAATTCAGTTGAGAAGAGAGCGCGGTTACTCCCAGGAGCAACTGGCAAATATGCTTGATGTATCAAGGCAGTCGGTTAGTAAATGGGAAGCAGATCAGTCAACACCAGAGATAAATAAACTAATAATGATATCTGATATATTTAGTATCACAGTGGATAGCTTGGTTAAGGAAGATATCGAAATTCTGCCATTGGACAAAAGACATGAGAAGTTTGAAGTATCTAATAATTCGGATAAGGTGAATAATAATTATACTACACGAACATATGGATATGGATTCTATGAATATAAAAGCAAAACAAAAGTGTTTGGAATACCATTAGTTCATATTAAGACAGGCTATGGTATTCAAGTAGCTAAGGGCATAATAGCTATTGGCAATATCTCTATAGGCGTCATCAGTTTAGGGGGAATATCTGTCGGTGGATTATGCCTGGGTGGAGTTAGTATGGGATTGTTAGCATTTGCAGGGCTTGCTCTTGGCGGTATAGCTCTAGGCGGCGGTGCCATCGGAATCCTTGCCTTTGGTGGCATGGCATTAGGGATGTATTCTGTAGGAGGATTTGCTCTTGCTTCAGAGGTTGCCGTTGGAGGAATAGCTTATGGTAAGACAGCTATAGGCTCCTTGGTTAAGGGAGAAAATCTTTTTAAAGTTGTAGATGTTGTGAAAGAGGGACAAATTGAAGATTTCATTTTGCAGTATCATCCGAAGGTGTGGAAGCCGCTTCTTAAATTAATGGCATTTATCGGAGAAATGTCCGCATTAACTTAAAAATTAATTTAATATATATACCTGTGTATATGAATAGGTTAAAGGAATAGGTTAAAGGAATAGAGCTTATGCAAGTTATATAGAATAACTTACTAAGCTCTTTTTTAAATTATATTTGTGTTACTATCATGGTTATGCTAAAATTATTCCTAGTGAAACAGTATAATCGGATATAAGGATTCGTCAAACGGATGGGTACAGTCAGGAGGAGCATTTATGAAAAAAATTAGAATAGGCATAGTAGTTTACGGTAATCTGGGAAAGGGTGTAGAGCTTGGTATAACTCAAAATACGGATATGGAGCTGGTTGGAATCTTTACCAGAAGAAAG
>JAQVQL010000049.1 GCA_028701595.1 Herbinix sp. | reverse complement strand
ATGACGCATGTATTTAATCTCAATATCTGTTCCTACACGGATGCTTGATATCAACTCTCTTAGTTGAACACCAGAGGTTATCTCCACATCATTAATATATTGAATAACATCGCCAACCTTAAGCTTGGCCTTATCAGCTGCGCTACCCTCGACTACAGTCGAGATATATACACCAATTGGCATTCCAAACATTTCTGAGACTTCCTCTGTGACGTCCTGTGGTCCCACTCCAAGGAATCCCTGCTCCTCGGCCTTAAGAACCTCACGGCTCATCAACTCATTGATAATCGGAATTGCCCTTGATATAGGAATCGCATAACCCATTCCCTCTACCTTAAAATCGGCAAACTTGACAGTATTGATTCCAATGACCTCACCATCAATATTAAGTAAAGCCCCGCCACTGTTGCCGGGATTAATGGCGGCGTCAGTTTGAAGAAGCACCATGGTAGTATATCTACCATTATCAGAAACCTCTATCCTTCTATCCTTAGCGCTGACATATCCCACTGTAAGGGACTGTCCATATCCCATGGCATTGCCAATAGCTATTGTCATCTCTCCAACCTTAATATTATCTGAGCTGCCAAGCTTAGCTATCTTAATCGCATCTATAGTGCTCTTCTCTATATCAGCTAAATCAACTGTTATTACAGCAAGATCAGCCATAGAATCTGTTCCCTTTATAACAGCTTCAACCTGTGAATCATCTATAAATGTTACAGTAATCTTATCACTTCCATCAACAACATGATTATTTGTTGCTATGAGCAGTTCCTTCTCATCCTTGCCAACGATGATTCCTGAACCGCTTCCTTCACTGGGATATTCAGTACCAAACCAAATATCTGTGTTAGTAGAGATGCTTGTAATTGATACTATTGATGGCATAGTCTCCTCTGCCACCTTCATGACAGACGATTCTGAGACATTGTTTACTGTCCCGTGGTCTGTGCTCCCAACCTTAAGCTTAGCCTCAGAGATGGAATCTTCGGATGTTGAACCAAGGATAAAGCTCTCATTATTAATAACTGCATCAGGATTTAGCCTACTATAAATATACTGAACGCCAATAAATGCCACTCCAGCTATAATACCAAATACTGCTGCCTTAAATAAAAATCCAAAAAATCTTCTGCTAGGGCTTTTCTTTTTGGTCTCTTGTATAGGCTGTTCAGGCTGTGGCTGATGCTGGTCTTGTTGATAGTCATATGATGTCGATACCGTCACATTCTCCGCCCAGAAACTATATTCCGGCTTATTGTATTCGTAGCTTTCCCGATTATCTATATTATCTGGGTTATCGTTAAATTGATTTATATTATTTTCATTATTATTATCCATAAGCTTGCTCCTTTACAAATCTTTTTATTATACATATTGTATCAGCCTTTTGTGTAAAGATTGTGAAGGATAGATTTATCTTTGATAAATATATCTCCTAGAAAAAATACATTGTTGAAATTGCTTTAATCATGTATCATAGTCTTAGGTTCCTACTAAAAATAATTTGCCTGGGAGGGTTATTTGTGATTAAAGACAACCAAAAAACGTTGAATAGGCTTCATATATTGATGGATGCAAGTATAATTGTTATCTCTTTTTTCATTGCATTTCAATTGAGATTTTATAGCTTTCTAACTAAAGTAAGTATTTTTAATGAAGGAGTCTTCTATCCTCGAGAGGTGTATGCACAGAGCTTATATGTTCTGGTTCCTTTATACTTATTTGTTTACAATAAGGCAAATCTATATACTCCAAAACGGGGAAAAAGAAGATGGACAGAGCTCTTCCACATCTCCTACTCCAATTTTCTTGGTCTGGCATTTTATTTATTCTTTTTATATATGATAGATGAAAAGGAGATATCCAGAGGTTTTCTGGTTATGTTCACCTTAATAAATGTTGTAATATGTACATTTGCTAGGATGTTGGTTGGCCAGGCATTAATCGTAGTCCGTAGGCGTGGTTATAATCTCAAGCATGTAATATTAGTTGGCTACAGTCGGGCATCAGAGGCATATATTGACCGCATATTTGCTAACCCCCATTGGGGCTATTATATACACGGGATTCTTGATAATAATATGGAAATTGGCACGAAATACAAAAAAGTACCCGTTATAGGAAGCCTCGATCAACTAGAAGAATATCTCGTAAAAATGTCTCTGGATGAGATAGCTATTACAATAAGCATTAACGAATACGAACAGCTTGAAAAAATTGTGTCTGTTTGTGAAAAATCCGGTGTCCATACGAAATTTATACCGGATTACTATAATTTTATTTCTACAAAACCTTATACTGAGGATTTATATGGCCTGCCTGTAATTAATATCAGAAACGTGCCTCTTAGCAATACATTTAATTGGGTAAGTAAGAGGATTGTTGATATAATAGGCTCCTTTATTGGATTGGTAATATGTGCTATTCCACTGTTGATTGTCGCTATAATTATTAAGCTAACCTCAAGAGGTCCAGCGATATTTTCACAGATTAGAGTCGGTAAGCACAACAAACAATTTAAAATGTATAAATTCAGATCTATGACAATGCAGACCGAAGAAGAGGAAGAGAAGGCCTGGACAACCAATAATGATCCCAGGGTAACAAAGGTCGGAAAATTCATAAGAAGGACAAGCATAGATGAGCTCCCGCAGTTATTTAATATACTTAGGGGTGATATGAGTCTTGTAGGTCCAAGACCTGAAAGGCCGCAATTTGTGGAGCAGTTTAAAGAGGATATACCAAGATATATGATAAAACATCAGGTTCCTCCCGGACTTACAGGCTGGGCACAAATAAACGGCTTCAGAGGAGATACCTCTATTAGAAAAAGAATCGAGTATGACCTCTACTACATTGAGAATTGGACTTTGGGATTTGATATTAAAATAATGTTTTTTACTATATTTAAAGGCTTTATAAATAAGAACGCATATTAATATATGCGTTCTTATTTACTAGCAAATATATCTATAACTCTATCGGTTGCTTTCCCATCAAGGTTGGGGAAGTTATTCCTTATAAATGTGTGAATTTGTTCTATTGAATAATCTTCTCTATTAATAGTATTGATTAATTCCTCCATGTCTTTTATTACTGGCCCCGGAACATTGCTTGTATAATTATTGTAGAACCCTCGCCCATTGTTTATATAGTCATCTAGGTCGTAGGCATAGAAGATCATGGGTTTCTTTGTAATACAATACTCGTAAATTATAGAGGAATAATCGGTTATGAGTAAATCTGAAGCCATTATAAGTTCTGATAGGCTCCTCTCATCAGATAAATCACATACATTTTCTTTATTTAGCCTCTTAGCAATCCGGGCAACATATGGGTGTAGTCTTAATCCAAGTATATAATCATTTGGTAGTTTTTCGGCCATTTTTTCCACATCACCTAATACCGTATCCGATCCCAGATTAATATCCCTAAAGGTCGGAGCATATAAAATTAACTTCTTTTCCAGAGACAGATTATATCTTTTATATATACTTATTTTATCTATATTAATATTATCTTCATCGACTCTCCGCATCCGATTAAGTATATCATCGGTTCTAGGAAGGCCTAGGGGATATACTTTATGAGTATCAATGCCAAAGACCCTGGCATAAAGCTCAGCAATTTGCTCGTTGTTCACAATCAAATGTGTTATGTTGCGATTTGCCCTTCTTTCTTCTTCCTTTAGTCTTCCGGTATTGACATCTTGACCGAATTTCTTAATGGTTCCGGTACCATGCCATAGCTGTATTACCTTTGCATTTTTCTTTACCCGTATATATGCCATTGGTAAGAACACATTATCCATTAGTATAATTTCTGATCTGGCCAAATGATATGGCTTGATAAAGAAGAACTCCAGAAGCTTACTTACAGACTTAAGACTCTTGACCGACTCTGTTTCGGATTTGGTAATGTAGGAAAATGTATAAGCAGCATTTAGTTGCTTTAGTTTTTTTACGACAAGGCTAACGTTACTGTCTCCACCATCATCGTGAGTCATAATGCAGAATACTTTTTTCTGTTTTAATGGAAAAAGTCTACATATATAGAAAACAGCTGCAAATATATAGTATCCTATTGTTTTTATCATAGTCACGTCTCCTATTATGGTAGCAACTTGTTAATTACTTTGGCTGAGGCGTTGCCGTCATCGGCATGGTTGTATTTATTAATGAAGGCTTCATATTTTTTCTTATATATATCGTAATCGTATCCCTTTATTGAGTCTATAAGCGATTTTGTTGTCTCGACAACAGGACCTGGAGCTTCATTCATAAAATCAAAATAAAAGCCCCTTAATGTATCCCTATACTCACAAAGATCATAGCAGTAAAACATCATCGGCCTTTTTAGTATACTATAGTCAAACATTACTGAGGAATAGTCAGTGACCAACATATCCGAAGTAAGATATAGAAGCGAAATGTCATAATCCTTATCGAAGTCATATACAAAACCCTCATAATCCGACCAATCTATTACATCCTTTATGAGATAGTGATACTTAACAACCAATACTGTATCCTCTTTTAGCTCCTTCATAAGCAGGGGAAAATCTAAGCCTGTATTAAATCTGTATATGCCATTCCTATAATACTCATTATCCCTCCAGGTAGGCGCATAAAGAATTACTCTTTTATCCTGAGGAAGTCCAAGACTTTCTTTTATTTTAATAATGTCTTCCTCATTATTCTTACTGTAGAGAATATCATTTCTAGGATAGCCTATCTCCAAAATCTCCTTCTCAAACCCGAATGCTTTTCTAAATATCTCTGTAGAGTAGTGGTTTTGTGAGATTAGATAATCCCAGGTCTGTACATTTTCATAGAAATTTCTTTTATAGTCCTCTAGGCTTGTCTCTCCTGACATATATACAGCATCTAGATCAAGAGCAAGCTTTTTTAGAGGTGTGCCATGCCAGGTCTGTATGTAGATAGTATCAGGTCTTTTAATAATGTACTTAGGAAACCTAGTGTCACTAATCCAGATTCCTGCTATGGCATAATAATAAAAATACCGGAACCGGTTTCTTTTAATCTTCTTAGCCGCTCCCGGTATTTTGGTTTCCGTACCCTCAAGAATGAAGTAACAGCGATACTTCCTATCAAGGCCAAGTCTAACCATTTCCTCATATATCGCCTTGGGATTTCCTGTATAATTCCTTCCCATATTACTCTCAAAAAGTATGATTTTATGATTTATTGGCAACACCTTGGTTAATACCTTATAGGAGGCAATAACCAGCTGTTTTAATATATTCATACCTCTACCGTACCTTCCCTAAATATGCTTATTATTTATGAAGATCTCCCTTTATTTTTGTGGTTGAAATGCCCTCTGTCCTTGGAAGATATACTACCTCACAGTATTCCTTGAGAAAATCAAATTTGCCCTCCCAATCATTTCCCATAACAAATACATTCACATCATTATCAACTACATCCTGTATCTTCTGCTCCCAAGTATATTCCGGTAGCACCTCATCCACATATTTGATAGCTTCCAATATTATCTTGCGATCCTCATAGCTATGATAAGCCTTCTTATTCTTAATTGAATTAAATTCGTCTGTTGACAATACCACTATTAAATAATCTCCCAGTTCTCTGGCCCTTCTCAATAAATTTATGTGCCCTACATGCAAAAGATCATACGTTCCGTATGTGATAACCTTCTTCATACCATCTTGATTCTCTTAGTTAAGAGAATATCCTCCTTATCTTATATCTATTTATTCGTTAGGTTTCTGTAACTCTTTATCATCATTACTTGTCACCTGTACTTCTTCTACTTTATATCAGTTTCCTGAGTAACCACAATACTTTCATCAGCTACCAGCACATTACCGGTCTCAGCTAGCAGCTCATTACTCACCTCAGGTAGCAGCTCCATACTTACCTCCACGTTAGCGTCAGGTACAGAATCCGAATTATCTGTATTCCCTTCAGTAGGTATTTTCTTCTTCTTTTTCTTCTTTTTCTTAGGCTTTTGAGCCTTCTCAAGCCCGATATATTTCTCATCATATAGATTACAGGTCTCTTCAACCGGTCCATCGGCAACCAGAATTCCCTTATCAAGAATTATTGCCCGGCTACAGATTCTTCTTATCTGCTCAATCGAATGAGATACGAATAATACAGTTACACCTTTATCAAACATATCCATTATTCGCTTTTCACTCTTTTTTCGAAATTTAGCATCTCCTACAGATAGAACTTCATCCAATATAAGTATCTCAGGATCCATTATAGTTGCTATGGAGAAACCCAACCTTGCCTTCATACCTGAAGAATAATTCTTTACTGGTACATTAATAAAATCACCAAGTTCAGAAAATTCCACAATTTCATTGAACTTCTCATTAATAAACTCCTTGGGGTAGCCAAGCACCGCTCCATACAGATAGATGTTTTCAACACCTGTATACTGAGCGTCAAAGCCTGCACCTAGCTCTAAGAGAGGTACAATCTTTCCCCTTATATTTAGTTCGCCCTCAGAAGCCTTTAGTACTCCAGCAATTATCTTTAAGAGCGTGCTTTTCCCCGCACCATTAAGACCAAGGATTCCTAGGCGATCCCCCTGATTTACCTTAAAAGATATATCCTTAAGAGCCCAGAATTCTTGATATCTAATCTCGTTTTTTAATAGCTTTATAAAGTATTCTTTTAAATTATCTACTTTTTTTTCCATAAGGTTGAACCTCATGCCGATTTTGTCAACCTTTATAACCACTTTACCCACAGTATCCTCCATATTCAAACTTGCTATAAATCAGCATTTCTTGAAGCTATGCTAAATATTTAGAATAAACTTGTCTTGCTTCTTATAGAATATAACTACTCCAATAACAAGTGATATTACACTATAGCCTAATGAGATATATAAGGCATTCATATCAAGAGGACGGCCAAAAACACTATTTCTAAAATTAACTATAATATGATAAATGGGGTTAAGATTAAAAATCCAGCTTTTACTATCTAAATCCTCAATATGGTAAAATATCGCTGATGTGTACATGACAAGCATCAATATCACATCCCACAAATACACCATATCCCTAAAGAATACAGCCAAGGTTGCTAAAATCAATCCCAAACCTAGACTAAGTATTAAAAGTAAAATCAAGGGTATAAATGCATTAAATATATATATGGTCGGATATATCTTGAATACAATAATTGCACCGAATAATACTAACATTGATATAAGAAAAATAATATAGTTTGATAAAATATTTGATAAAGGATATATATACTTAGGTACATATACCTTCTTAATCATACCACTGTTACTACGAATAGATTTCATGGCCTGCTTTGTTGATTGTGAAAAAAACGAATACAATAGCCTACCAGTCAAAACGTACACTGGGAAGGTAGGATCCGCTTTCTTCCTAAACCCCACAAAAACTACTGTTAGTACGAAGGCTGTAAGAATCGGCTCCAATAGCGTCCATAGTATACCAAGGTAGGAACGCCTATATTTTAATTTAATATTCTTTTTAGTTAGCTCAAATAAAAGATACCTATACTTTTTAAAATTATTAAATACTCTCTCCAAAGTTCATCTCCATCTTCTAATAATCATTACCTTCTGAATACTGATTCTACCACTTTTTTTGATGCCTGTCCATCTTCCCAGCCACAAAATCTGTTATAAAATTCCTCATATCTTTCTATATAGTAATCTGTAATTGAATCAATATCCTTAATTGCATCGATTATCTCTTCTGATGTAAATACTAAAGGTCCTGGAACCTCCTTCTCAATATCAATATAGAAGCCTCTTAGGACATCCCTGTATTTCTCCAAATCATAGGTAAAAAAGAGCATTGGTCTCTTTAGGTTGGCAAAGTCAAAGAATACCGATGAATAGTCTGTAATCAATATGTCTGACACCAAATAAAGCTCAGAAATATCATCGTATTTACTTACATTATAGGCAAAGTCAGACAGAGCACTAAGATCAAGTGAATCTGCGATAAAATAATGGGTTCTAATAAGTAAAATATAGTCGTCACTAAGTTCTTGTCTCATCAAATCAAGATTCAAATGAAGTTCAAATTTGTACTTCCCTTTGTCATAGAATTCATCATCCCTCCAGGTCGGAGCATAGAGAATTGTCTTTTTATCCTTTGGTATACCAAGGCGTCTTCTTATGATGGCGGCTATTTGGTCACGATCAGGAGAATGAAGAATATCATTTCTGGGATACCCGGTATTAAGTATTGTGTTTTCAAATAAAAAGCAACGCTTAAATGTCTCACTACTAAAGCCGTTGGCTGCAATCAGATAATTCCATGCTCTAGACTGCTTATATACCTGCTGCTTGTATTTGGGAGTTGCCGAGTTAATATCCTCTATATCAAACACCAGCTTTTTTAGGGGTGTTCCATGCCAGGTCTGTAAGAAGACATTTCCTCCTCTCTTAATCATCCATGCCGGTTGTCTGCTGTTAAATACCATATATCCACATCGTGCTAGATAGTAATAGTAGCTTAAACTGAAACGCTTTATTTTTTTATGTTTGAAGGGAATATTTGTTCTTCTTTTGTTGATAATCCAAATACATTTATATTTACCTGGTAAATTAGCGGAAATATATTCATAAATATATTTTGGACTGTCAGAAAAGCTCTTGCCAAAAAAGCTTTCAAATAAAATGTAATTCTTAGCCATAGGTCTCTTTAAAAATACATGGGTATATAAGAACCTACCTAAAGTCTTTTTGTCCCGTAAAATTTTTTTTAATTTCTTATATGCTAAATGTAGCTTAACTATCTGGATTGATTTATTAACATCCTGCCTGATAAGAGCTCTAATGAGACGCTTTCTATAGCCCTTAAGCCTTTTAATAACCTCTCTATCTAATTCTTTAAAGAGCTTACTCATTATAATAAAATTATCTTCACGCCATATATCATTTGCACTTCTCTTAAGCCTTGGAGCATATACTCTCGTATAGTAATACACATATTTCTTGTCAAATCTACATTTCAAATCAGATGTTTTCTGTATCCGCCTAATAGTCTCATAATATGTCTCTACATATTCTTTGAAGCGATTAGGGTCTCTTATTTGCGAGAGAGCTGGGAAATTAATTGCATCATTATGCTTGCGCTTGACATATACAGCTCCAAATCTTTTTTTATATCTATTAGTTATCGATAATACCTCCATAAGAAATGGTATGTCTGAAAAATATACAAGGTTTTCAGGAAAACGAAGCTTATTTTCCTCGATTAAGCTCCGTCTAAAAAGAATATTTAGAACCGAGATATTCCTTATACCCTTTCTTTTGCTCACAAGTATACGATATGCCATTCTTGTTCTGGCTTCTAGGCGATGTAAAAGCTCCCCCTGCGTTAGCTGGTCATCACTTATATTATTATCTTCATCCGCTATACGGCTTTTCCTATCCTTTATATCCTGCTTCGAATCCTTGCCTTCATCGTTATCGTCATTATCAATATCAGATGTGCTATCAGAATCCTCCAAGTTATCCCTGGAGCCTTCCTCCCTATCTTCCTCCATCTTTAATTCAGGTGATGGGATGTCATTTTCATCCTTTTCCTCCTCCTGGTCATGGGCTTCTTGCCTTTCTTGCTTCCTTAAAAGATATACACTTCTTTGAAACCAGGTCGGTTTCTTTTTGCCATATGTGATGTCATCGTCTCTTTCAGAAGCTCCGGCAACAAGCAGCTCAATAGTATCCTCATATAGATAATCATCACTATCAAGAAAATATATATAATCTCCTCTTGCCATATCCAGTCCAAGATTTCTGGCTGCTGCTACACCTGTTTTATCGCTTAGATGGTAAATATTTAAATCAAGCTTATCTCCATATTCAGAAAGGCAAGCCAGGTCCTCTTCTGGTGCATGGTCACTAATTAGAACAACCTCTATATCGCCATATGTCTGTGCAACTAAGCTATCTAGACAATCTCTTAAATATGCCTCTCCCTTATGAAAAGGAATTATTATGCTAACTCTCATCATCCAGCCTCCCTTCTTATCGAGATAATAGTTATACCATTATTTTCTCCTTGATTTTATATATTAAACACTAAATAAGAAGCATATTTCCTTAACCAGGAAATATGCTTCTTATAATTATTTATCTTTAAAATTAACCTTTTATACCCAATCGATTCATGGCAGAAAATATTGCTCTGATAGATGCTCTGGTGATATTGGAGCTTACTCCTACACCAAATGTCGTCTTGCTTGTTGTCATATCCAGCATATGGATGTATGCAGCAGCTTGAGCACCTGCACCACCGCCAAGAGCATGCTCTGTATAGTCAAGTATCTTAATATGGATATCCAGTTTCTCCTGCAAGCCTTTCAAAACTGCATCGATAGGACCGTTTCCTGTAGCTTCAAAGGATTTGTCTACACCATGGTCAGTGTAGTGAACTACTGCATGAGTACATCCATCTTCACTATCCATAATATCCTCAAACTTACATTTTCTGAAATGCAAGGGCTCTTTTCTGTCAATATATCCAGTTTTGAATGCATCCATTATCTGATCGGGGGCTACCTCACCCTGCTTCTCAGACAGTGATTGGATTACATCTGCAAATTCCTTATGCATACCCTTAGGAAGCTTGTATCCGAAATAATTCTCCATGATAAAAGCCACACCGCCCTTGCCTGATTGACTGTTAATTCTTACAACAGGCTCATAGCTTCTGCCGATATCTGAAGGGTCGATAGGAAGATATGGAACCGCCCATATCTGACTATTCCTTTCTTTCATGGCATGCATACCCTTGTTGATTGCATCCTGATGCGAGCCTGAAAATGCTGTAAATACTAGTTTGCCGGCATAGGGATGTCTTTCATGAACCTTCATTTTGGTTAAAAGCTCATATTCTTCTATAATTTCATTTATATTTGATATATTAAGGTTAGGATCTATTCCTTGAGAGAATAGATTATATGCAATGGTCAGTATATCCACATTACCAGTTCTTTCTCCATTGCCGAACAAGGTTCCCTCTACTCTGTCTGCTCCAGCTAATATTGCCAGCTCAGTTGCAGCTATACCAGTACCCCGGTCATTATGAGGGTGTACACTCAAGATTATACTATCTCTATTCTTAAAGTGTCTGTTCATCCATTCTATCTGGTCGGCATATACATTTGGGGTGTTCATCTCAACCGTTGAAGGAAGATTAATAATTATCTTATTATCGGGAGTCGGGTTCCAGGTGTCTATTACAGCCGAGCATACCTCCAAAGCATAATCTACCTCGGTTCCTGAGAAGCTTTCAGGTGAATATTCCAGAGTAATCTTTCCAGGAAAGCTCTCGGCATATTCCTTAACAAGCTTAGTTCCTTCCACAGCAATATTCTTAATTTGCTCCTTGCTCATATTAAATACCACATCACGCTGTAATATGGACACGGAATTATAAATATGAACAATCGCCCTTGGTAATCCCTCCAAGGCTTCAAAGGTTCTTTTTAACAGATGCTCCCTGCACTGAACCAATACCTGAATGGTTACATCATCGGGAATCAGTTTGCGGTCTACCAGCTGTCTCAAAAAGTCATATTCAATCTGTGAGGCAGATGGAAATCCAACCTCAATTTCCTTGAATCCCAAATCTACAAGTAGCTTAAAGAATTCTACCTTCTCTTCTACAACCATAGGCTCAATTAAGGCTTGGTTACCGTCTCTCAAATCAACACTACACCAAATTGGTGCCTTAGCAATTTCCTTATTAGGCCATTGCCTATCCGGAAGGTTAATCACCGGATTCCTTCTATATCTCTTATAATTCATCACTTTAAATCCTCCTTATTAATATAGCTACTTAAGTTATAAAAATACACAATCAAAAAACTATATTAAGACGGAGTCGATATATTACACCGTATTTTTTGACTATAAATAGCGTGATGTTGTCTACTCGAGTCCCAACTAATCAGATCCCTTCCTTTGATATTTTGATAGGCTATATTATGTTCCCACGACTAAAATTATGTATAAATATGAGGTCACAAGAATATAGTGACCTCAATTATAACACCGAAGAA
>JAQVQL010000324.1 GCA_028701595.1 Herbinix sp. | reverse complement strand
TCCAAAAGGACCTGGGAGGAGCATTGATATTTTTCGTTACCTATATATTCATGCTCTATGGTGCCAGTGGAAAACCATTGTATCTTTTTACCGGTCTAGTGGGAGGAAGTGTCGCATCCTGGGTAGCATATAGGCTATTCGACCATGTGAAGGTCAGAGTTATGGCATGGAAAAATCCCCTTGGATATATTGACAAGGAGGGCTATCAGATATCACAGTCCTTATTTGCAATAGGAACAGGATGGTGGTTTGGTATGGGCTTATATCAAGGACTGCCCACAACTATTCCTGTGGTCGACAGTGACTTTGTATTTTCGGCTATCTCCGAGGAGTTTGGAGGATTGTTTGCCATATGTCTTATCTTAATATATGTTAATTGCTTTTTGGTTCTGATAAATGTATCTATTAAGACCACCGACAATTTCTACCGCTTATTATCTCTGGGTTTTGCGGTTATGTTCGGTTTTCAGACTTTTTTATCCATAGGAGGGGTTATTAAATTTATTCCTTCTACGGGAGTTACTTTACCTTTTATTAGCTCTGGAGGAAGCTCTATTGTAGCCATGGTTATAATGTTTATGATTGCTCAAGGAATCCATAACGAAGGTAATACTTCGAATACTAGAAAGGTGGATATTTCCTCAACGAATGAAACTCATGAAGACTAGAGGTCAAGGAAAAGAGAATAAAGCGATTAATCATCATCCATCGGAGAGTAAGAGTTCTGGAAGAAAAACGATACTATCCATAGTTTATATCTTCGTAGGACTGTTTGCTTTGATGATGGGTTATTTTGCGTATTTTCTATTGATAAAGAGTGATGATATGATTAATAGTACCTATAACCTAAGGCATGATGTCTTGGCCAAAAGGGTTATCAGAGGGAAAATAATGTCAGCAGATGGGAAAGTGCTAGCAGAAACCATAGCTGATAACGAGGATAATGAGATTCGTAGCTATCCCTATAATGATATGTATGCCCATGTGGTAGGGAGGGTTATGCGCGGAAGGTCGGGAATTGAGGAGGTGGAGAATATTACCCTTCTTACAGCCTACAGCAATTCAACCGAAGCCATGTATAACGATCTTGTAGGGGTAAAAAATCCGGGTAATAATGTGATATCCACTCTAAATCACAAGCTAAGTAAGGTGGCATATAATGCTCTGGGAGACAACAAGGGAGCCGTAGTGGTTCTAGAGCCAAGAACTGGTAAAATTCTTGTTCTTGTATCAAAGCCATCCTATGACCCTAATGATATCGAGCAGAATTGGGAGATGCTCTCAGAGGATTCTGATAATGAATCTCCATTGCTTAGCAGGGCATCGCAGGGATTATATCCTCCCGGTTCCACCTTTAAGATTATTACTGCTTTAGCCTATATGAGGGCTAATCCCAATTATTTGGATTATAACTATGAATGTGACGGAAGCACAGAATTTGAAGGTATGACTATATCTTGCAGTAATAAGAAGGTTCATGGAAATGTAGACTTAAAGGAAGCATTTGCAAAATCCTGTAATACAGCATTTTCAACCATAGGAAGGGACCTCCCTATTGATGACCTTAGGGCCATAAGTGAGAGCTTTTTCTTTAATAAATCTCTACCGGCGAAAATTTCAAATAATCCCTCTAGCTTTCCCCTAAAGGTTGGTGAATCAGGGGTAAAGGAGACTATGCAGACAGCTATTGGGCAAGGAAGAACACTGATAACTCCTCTTCATAATGCCATGATTGCAGCTTCTATTGCAAACGGTGGAGTAATGATGAAACCCTATGCGATTGACAGGGTAGAGAGTGCCAGAGGTCGTGTATTAAAGGGCTATCTGCCTGAGGAAGCAGCTACTGTTATGACTATAAAAGAAGCAGACTATCTAAAAGGCCTGATGCGGAGTGTGGTTACGGACGGAACTGCATCTAGGCTAAAGGAACTTGATGTTAAGGTTGCAGGAAAGACAGGTACAGCAGAACAGGAGGAAAAGCTTTCTCACGGATGGTTTATTGGTTTTGCTCCGGCAAATGATCCAAAAATTGCAATTAGTGTTATTGTGGAGAATAAAGGTTCAGGCAGTGAGTACGCTTTACCTATAGCAGAAAAGGTGTTTGCTGCATATTTTGATTAGTGATAGGCACCATAAGGAGCAAGCGAAGGAGTGGTAATAAGTAGATATGGAGCTGTAATAAATCCTGCAGACAGACTATCCGCCTTATTAGACTTGTTAGATATCCATAAAAACAAGTTGATATATTCGTCATTTTGATATATAATCTAGGGTAGTCAAAGGTGACACACCAAATAGCAGGAGGAATTGCGATGATTGAGGCAACGAGCTGTGGTGGTGTTGTTATATTCAGAGGAAAAATTCTATTACTGTATAAGAATTATAAGAATAAATATGAAGGGTGGGTGCTACCAAAAGGAACAGTTGAAGAAGGAGAAGAGTACAAGGAAACAGCTATCCGTGAAGTAAGAGAGGAAGCCGGAACGAATGCTTCCATAATAAAATATGTCGGAAAAAGCCAGTATTCTTTTAGCACCCCGCATAATACAGTATTAAAGGATGTTCATTGGTATCTAATGATGTCTGATAGCTATTACAGCAAACCACAAAGAGAAGAGTATTTTATTGACTCAGGGTATTACAAATTTCATGAGGCTTATCATTTGTTGAAATTCGCCAATGAAAAGCAAATCTTAGAACAGGCTTATAATGAGTATGTTGATCTGAAGAAGAGTAATCTATGGGGAAGTAAAAAATATTTCTAGCTAATTTAAGAAGAGGGACATTCCACAAAGGAGCGTCCCTCTTTTATTAAAACTAGGTAGTTTTTGTTATTAATTAATGGTACAATTATAATAATTAATGCGGATGGAGGGACTCGAACCCTCACACCCTCGCGAGCGGTAGATTTTGAGTCTACTAACTAGTTAGGAAGTTAGAAAACCTTAACAGATTTTGAGTGATGATAAATAACCTTGGAAACCTTATTTTAAGC
>JAQVQL010000323.1 GCA_028701595.1 Herbinix sp. | reverse complement strand
AATGAATTTTAGATTTATGTATCTTACCGGATTTAAAGATAAATCAGACAGAGATGCATATAAGTATCCTAGTGAAATCAATTATGAATTCCTATACAATGATTACTATGATTTTCAATTCAACTTAGATATGGATAAGTATGAGCTATATGATTTTGCACTTTCACAGGCAGAAAAATATCTACAGCATGTATTTAATGTTGATTACAGAACAGTAAATGATAAATGGAAAGAAGGCCTTGAATCTTCTCTGACAAACGGAAATTTTGATTGGAGAATAAAAAACTGGATTAATGATTATGTAGAGGATATAAAGAAAAATCATGTTATAGTGGAATATGAGCATATAGCCATTGATTCAGGAACTCTTTATGATTCAGTGAGATCTCTATATGTTAGAGCATATGTAAAATATAGAGTGACAGCAGAGAATATAAATGTAGATCATAGTGAAATAATATATGGCCATAATACTTATTTAGAAGAATTGAAAAATGGAGAATGGAGAAATGGCTATTATGATATTCAGATAAACACTAATAATGGAAATAATGGATACCAATGGGGCGTTCATTCGCTTAATAGTATAGGTGATGGATGGAATAACCTTTTAAAGTAAATACAGGAGGTATATATTGAATAAAAAAGCATGGATAAAGAGGAAAATGTTTATATATCTTTCTCTACTAATTATTATAACCATTATAACAGTATCTTTTTGCTTTAAAAAAGTAAACGCAGCCTCCAATTGCGACATGGATGAAGGAAAAATTATCATTACCATAACCAGTAAGACAGCAACAAGTAGTATTCGATACCGTACTCTTGGATTTAATGTGACAACAAAAAAACAAGAAAATATGGTATCAGCAAAAGGAGATAATGGAAAGACTATTTGGGGACCTGACGCACCACCTAGTCCAAGTAAAAGATTGCCATTAGATGCAGGTACAAAGAAAACATCTGAAGATCCAAAAACAGGAGAAACAACCGTCACATACACCTATGATGAAGAATATGTAAAAGACTTAATGAGAAATATTATAGACTTAGATAGGCTTGATGTAATTACAGACCAAACTCCTATTTATTTTAATGCTGTTTTTCAGACTTATCAGATAGTGAATGGAAAAGAGGTTATAATAACTCCAGAAATAACAACGTGGAGAGGCATTGTTAATAATCAGAAATGGGCTAATAAGGATGTCTTTAAGGATTACTTTAATATTGAAGTGAAATTTGACGCTGGTTTACAGCCTAATGATCTTTATTTTAAAATTGATGATTCTATCAAAAAGCAAGGATCATTGGGAACAAAACTAATTGGTGAATCTTTAAGCTGGGAAACTAAAGTAACTGATACATATACTGATAAAAATAACGTTCAATATAAACTAACTGGCTATTATATAAAGAGCAAGCTAACCGACCAAGAAATTGATAGAAAAATGGTAGGAGGCAGCATAAAGACATCCGACATTATTAATGGCAGCGTTAAGGTGCTATATGGCGGTTTAGATGTATATATGATATATAAACCTTACAATTTAGAAATATCAATAGATGCAAAAGATATAGACACAGATGAAGACATTAAACAGGGCTTATATACTGGTACAGTAGAACCAGGAGAGAGCTTCAAAAAGTCCATTGATAACATTATTACGGCTAATGGTGACTCATATTCTAAAACAAAGCATTTTTATTATCTATATACGAATAAAAGTGGGAATATCAAAAAGATAAAAGTTACCACTAATTCAGATGATAGTCCTATTGAATTTAAGATACCTAATGATGTAAAGACACCAGGGGAAATCACAGTAAAGGCATATTATAAGGCCAGTGACATTATGACGGACGAGATAAAGCTTAGAGTTATCATGGCATCAAAATCCGGATCTTTAATTGATGAAATATCTACTGAAAAAGTTACAAAAGGACAAGCCATAAGTAAGACTATTCAAAGTGACAGATATGTTAAAGGGCTTACATATCAGTATATAGATAAATGGGATTACACCTATGCATCTTCATCAGGAGAGACTACTAAGACTGGTTCGGGGAATAAAGCTTCATTTACAGTTCCACAAGCTACTAAACTTGGAACTGTTATCACATTAAGATTATACTATGATGCTTCACAGGAGGTAGAGGTACCTGTGGCAGCTCCTACCATCGGTATGCCTATTGACACTCCATCACCCTATGCAGTGATTAACGGAGATAAGTATGGCGCTAACTATTTCTTTTCAAAGAATGGTATATCAACTACAGAGAGCCAACATGTCTATGTAAAGACTAAGGATTATCTCTTAGGATACAGATTAGTCAATCGAACCGGTAAGGTAACATTTACAGTACCAGTAACCATGACCTATACATTGCAGTATTTTACAGCCACACCCAAGGAATTTGGCGGACCAAAGCCGGTTACTGATACAGTTACCAATACGCAGCACATATCGGTAGAGAGGGCATATTCCTATTGGGAGATTGAAAGCCTTGAATACTACATACCAAGCTCTGCAAATGTATATAACTATTCTCTTCCGAATGGAGGGGTAAGCCTTAATGCCAATGGAAGCTATCTTGATGTTCCTGACCTTACCACCTGGCATAGTAGTAACCTAAAAGAACATTATGAGCTTCCAAGTCAAGCAAATGGAATACAGTTGACTTGTGAAACTCCATTTACATCAGATAACGATGATAGGCCACAGGTCGAATATCAAGACTTAACTTCTTATGCACTTGAAATGGCCGGACAGCTTAAGGTGAAGAATGATTACCTAGTATTTAATGGAAGTACAGTAATGTCAAACACGCTTTCTGATAAGATTGCTCCATACCCTAATTATTCACCCCTTGCGCATTCCAATAACATTATTCATGATAAGGTTCTATATACAGAGGGACAGATAGTTGATGCTCTTAAAAGGAACGGAGTATATCAGTCAAACGGAAATGTAACATACGCTAGACATCCTATGAG
>JAQVQL010000322.1 GCA_028701595.1 Herbinix sp. | reverse complement strand
CTAATGCACTTTTAGCTATTATACCAAAGAAGCACTAGCCCCACAAATAGTTTCCAATCTATTATCCTCTTTTATATTCTATAAAAGGTTTGACAAATATTAATGAATACTTTATGATGTAGTTATTAATACTATATGATAAGGTATAGATAAATTGTGAGGTGATTTAATGTTTGAGAAAATATTGAACATAGGAGTCTATGGTGATTCCATTTTAAAGGGAATACAGATTAATCCCGTGAATAAAAAATACTATATTAATAATAATATTGATTTAAATATGCTAAGCAAAAAATACTCTATTCAGATTAGTAACTTTTCAAGCTTTGGTTGCACAGTAACAAAAGGACTAAAAGTGCTTAAAAAAGGCTTAGATAAAAATGCTAGGTATGATGCAATTGTGATGGATTATGGCGGAAATGATTGTGATTACAACTGGAAAATGATTGCGGAGAATCCTGACCTCGAATATTCTCCTAATACGCCAATTGATCTTTTCAAGGAAACTTATTGTGATATCATTGATACACTAAAGAATAAAGGTATTATGCCTATCTTAACCACATTGCCTCCATTAGAACCACAACGATTTTTTAATTGGTTTTGTAGAGATCTAAATAAAGAAAATATATTGAAGTGGCTTGGAGATATTAAGCATATATACTATCATCAGGAGGGCTACTCTAAAGTAATAGAAAAAATTGCTTTAGAAAAACAAGTTCCCTTGGTAGATTTAAGAAGCGAATTCTTAACGTCAGGTAATGCGAAAGATTTGCTTTGTGAGGATGGAACTCATCCAAATACATCGGGCCAAAAAATTATAGCATCCTGCTTTAATAAATTTGCAAACGGTTTTCTATGGGAAGACAAGGAGACGGTTCATCTTTATTGATCTGGCATTCTCGGGATTTAAATCAATCTTATACACATCTACTCTAATACTATCCTTGCCCACATATTTTCTTAGCAGTGTCTGAATTCCAATAACTCTATTCAGTCTCTACTTTCTCAACAATAAACTGCTGCTTCCTATCACAAGGCCTGTCGATCTTAATTACTTTAGTTGATCATATTTATCCTTTTTTCCATATGACTTCCCCACAGGGTACTTCTCATTATTTCGTTTAATTTTTTCCTGCACAATCTCGTCAAGATCAAGTCCACATGCATCTGCCATAAGTATGCAGTAATTAACTACATCCGCTAATTCCTCACGTATCTTATCTATTTTCTCGTTACAGTTTATATCGTCTGCACTCCATTGAAACGCTTCCAATAATTCAGCGGCCTCTAAGGAAATAGATATTGCTAGATCCTTTGGATTATGAAATTGCTTCCAGTTACGGTCATCACGAAATTGTAGAACTTGTCTTATTACATCATCTGTCATAGTCATCTATCTCCTTCCTGAAGCCTCCAATAACTCTTCTCTAAGATTTTTGTCACATGCGTATATATATAGTCCTTCAATACCTCGTGTCATAAGCACTCTAACCTCATGCTGAATCAATTCCTCTCCAAATTTCTTTTTTGTACCATCTGATAATGTACGGTTTTGTGTCATTTTTCTATAGTTCTTAGCTCCTGGATTAAAGATAACTTTTCCATTGCGATATTTTACTGATGGTCCTAGTATAACACCTACATAGTTTAAATCAAATCCTTGGATAGTAAATGTCGATCCAACCTCATCAATAGTATGTGGTTGTTCTGCCCAAGACAAGGATTTTAATACATGCTTTTCTTTTCGAGAAAAATCTTGCTCAAGCTCTCTATTCCAGGGCTTATGCCACTCTTCAATCATAACCTCCCAATATTTAGTTAGCCATCCTTCTCTAGAAGCTTTATTACTATATTCCCAATCATATGTTGCTACCATACGAGAAAGTCTGTATTTCTCATTTGATGCCTTATCCTTTAAAGCTTTTTCTAATTCCTCAGGATGTTTAAATATTTGAATATCATAGCCCCCAAGGTTTGAAGGTAATCTTGATATTTGTTGATATTTTGTGAAGGAATCAATCCAATCTATTACCTCCTTAGATGCTCGAATTCTAAGCTGACTTTCTAGTCTATAATAGTTGTTGGCTTTTTTCGCCTTTTCTCTAAATCCATCCAATATCTGTGACTCCCAATACTGTTCTGTTGTAAGAATTTGATTTTCATCAAACATCACGACTGTAACTCTTGCTCGATCCACAATATCCTGAAGCTGATTATTGCCCCTATATGCTTGTTTACCCTGAGTTAATAGCAAATGAGCCTCATCGATGAAAGCTACATCTGCTGGGTTTTCTTTTGAATAACGATTAATAAAGGAGGTGGGTTTGTACACAACTTCTCCATACCTATCTACCAATCCAAGTTTCTGAGCAATCTGTGAATATACAACAAACTGCTCATCATGATTTACCATCATATAGCATTTAATCAGCTCTGTTCCCTCTTCTTCTGCTTTTGCATATGTATCATAAAAGGTACTACTATTAAGAACAGTTTTTCCTGTCCCAGCTTCCCCCTCAATAAAAATAATTTGATTCTCTTTTCCTGTATCTAGTGCTTCAAATACTCTTTGAATTATTATGCTCTTTATTTTTTCTTGATCCTCTGTCAGTTTATGAAGAGGTGAGGCTTTAAATAAAGCAGAATCCTTTATCATTTCCTCATTAGAAAATAATTTTTTATTATATTTACGAAGTTTAGCCCATATCATACGGAAGATATCATCTAACTCGCCGTCTGGGTAATATCTATTCTGAGGATTTCCTCTCAAATTATGAATCTTTTTAACACGATCAACACTCATCATATAATGCATTAATCGATTCTCTATATCTAGAGTTAATGACTTATTGAAATGTTCATGCCCAATAATATATAAGATTGCATCACTTCTCATAAGCTGATGCTGCCACTTACTTGCATCTACTTGGATGTCATAGTGTTGTTTTGTTCTCTGAATAACATTATTTGATTCACCTATATAGACCTCGTAC